>NZ_WEKT01000001.1:0-267289 GCF_009874545.1 Vibrio eleionomae
ATCTATATATACTTATATACGGTTATAAAATAGAAAAACTTCCTCTATAAAGGATGAGATTTCCATAATGACTTTGGCTAGTAAAAGACTTTATTTAATATTCGCTCTACTCATGACACTTGCCGGCTGTACCACAGTACAAACGCCAGTAACGCAGGTAAACTGGCAGGCACATCAAACTAAATTAGAACAACTCGATCAATACCGTCTGTCCGGTAAATTAGGCTATATTTCACCGCAGAAGCGCCAATCCATGAATTTTCAATGGATAAAATCACCCGATAAAACAGACTTGCGTTTAACCAACTTTCTTGGCCAAACTGTGCTGCACCTTACGGTAGACAGTCACGGTGCAAAAGTAGAAACGTATGATGACCAAGTATTTACAGACCCAAATCCTGAGGTACTCATTACTCGTTTAACTGGGTTAGTTCTGCCATTAAAATCACTCCAAGATTGGATTGTAGGCCTACCAAGTAACGCGGATGATTATATTCTCAACACCAACAATACTCTGGCATCATTAGTCAAAACCATCGGGGGACAACGTTGGTTAGTTACTTACACTGATTACGGCGAATATCCAAAGGGGAAAGAGACGCTACCTCTTCCAACTAAGCTAAAATTGGTGCAAAACCAAACTAAATTACACATCGTTATTACCAAATGGACTCTGCCACAATGATAAGCACCACAACTCACTGGCCTTCGCCCGCCAAACTAAATCTGTTTTTATACATCAATGGGCAAAGAGACAATGGGTATCATGAACTGCAAACGTTATTTCAGTTTTTAGATTATGGCGATGAGCTTGCCATTACGCCCAATCAATCTGGAGAGATAACGATTACTCCTGAGATTGCAGGGTTACCTTTAGAATCAAACCTCATTTGGCAGGCAGCCACCGCCCTGCAAACACAGACAAACACAGCATTGGGCGCAGACATACAACTGAACAAAGTATTGCCCATGGGTGGCGGCATTGGCGGAGGCTCATCCAATGCGGCAACAGCATTGGTTGCATTAAATCTTATCTGGCAAACCAATTTAAGCGACGATCAACTGGCAGAAATTGGACTGGCACTTGGCGCTGATGTTCCCGTTTTTGTGAAAGGATTCGCTGCCTTTGCCGAAGGGGTCGGTGAAAAATTATCCCAAGTTGAACCAGAAGAAAAATGGTACTTGGTGATTCGCCCTAATGTTGCCATTTCGACCAAAGATATTTTCACTCATCCGGATCTCACAAGAAATACGCCTAAGCGAGGATTATCAACCCTTCTAGAGTCACCATACGAAAACGATTGCGAAAAAATTGTCCGATTACTGTACCCAGAGGTTGATAAGAAACTTTTTTGGCTGCTACAATACGCGCCGTCAAGATTGACCGGGACGGGATCTTGCATTTTTGCTGAGTTTTCCAGTGAGCAAGAAGCAACCGCTGTCCTTGCCAAACTTGTTGATAATGTCTCAGCGTTTGTCGCCCAAGGGCGCAATATATCCCCGCTAAAAGAGACACTTGCTGCCTATAGTGCAGCACAGACCCTTTCTATTTAAAAACTGGACGCAACCCTGAGGTTTCCACCGTGCCTGATATGAAGCTATTTGCTGGTAACGCCACACCTGAACTAGCCCAACGTATTGCTGATCGTCTCTACATTTCTCTTGGTGATGCTACAGTTTCCCGTTTCTCTGACGGTGAAGTTGCAGTACAAATCAACGAGAACGTTCGTGGTAGTGATGTATTTATTATTCAATCAACTTGTGCACCAACCAACGACAACCTAATGGAACTGGTGGTGATGATTGATGCAATGCGCCGCGCTTCAGCAGGCCGTATTACTGCTGTAATCCCTTATTTTGGTTATGCTCGCCAAGATCGCCGCGTACGTTCTGCTCGTGTGCCAATCACAGCTAAAGTTGTTGCTGATTTCCTATCTAACGTGGGTGTTGACCGCGTTCTTACCATCGACCTTCATGCTGAACAAATCCAAGGTTTCTTCGACGTTCCTGTTGATAACATTTTCGGCACACCAGTACTTCTAGAAGACATGATCGAACGTGATTTAGAAGATCCAGTCGTTGTTTCTCCTGACCTTGGCGGTGTTGTTCGCGCTCGTGCAACTGCGAAAGCTATGGGTGATATCGACATTGCTATCGTTGATAAACGTCGCCCTCGTGCAAACGTTTCTGAAGTAATGAACCTTATCGGTGACGTTGAAGGTCGTGACTGCATCATCGTTGATGACATGATCGATACAGGTGGTACTCTTTGTAAAGCAGCTGAAGCATTGAAAAACCGCGGCGCAAAACGTGTATTTGCTTACGCAACTCACGCTGTTTTCTCCGGTAATGCAGCGAAAAACATCAAAAGTTCAGTGTTGGATCAAGTCATCGTGACCGATTCAATCACATTGAGCAAAGAAATGGCGGCAACTGGCAAAGTATGTCAATTGACCCTTTCAACTATGCTTGCAGAAGCTATTCGTCGCATCAGTAACGAAGAATCTATTTCAGCGATGTTTAATCAATAAACGTCCAGTTGAATAATAAAGCGCCTTATCGGTTTGGTAAGGCGCTTTTTATTTACCCGCTATTCGCCCTATCTCGCGCCAATCAGTAAATCTGTGCTATCATACGGCGCTTTTCTGTTTACGAAGGGATAATAACCTTGAGTCAACCAATAAAATTATTAGTCGGATTAGGTAATCCGGGGCCTGAATACACCAGAACACGCCACAATGCTGGTGCGTGGGTAATTGAAGAATTGGCACGTATCACCAATACGCCATTAAAAAATGAACCTAAGTTCTATGGTCTTACAGCGCGTATTACGGTTAATGGCTCAGATCTTCGTTTACTGATCCCCACAACATTTATGAACTTATCTGGTAAAGCGGTCTCTGCTATGGCGAAGTTTTACCAGATTGCACCGGAAGAAATCATGATCGCACATGATGAACTTGATCTTCCTCCAGGTGTGGCTAAGTTCAAAAAGGGAGGAGGTCATGGTGGCCATAATGGTCTAAAAGACACCATCTCTAAATTAGGTAACAACAAAGAATTTTACCGTCTGCGGATTGGCATTGGTCATCCCGGACACAAAGATAAAGTAGCAGGCTATGTGTTAGGCAAAGCTCCCGCTAAAGAGCAGGAGTGTTTAGACGCCGTGGTCGATGAATCCGTTCGTTGTCTCGACATTTTGCTTAAAGATGGTCTAACGAAAGCACAAAACCGCTTACACACGTTCAAAGCTGAATAAGGTTATAGTCATGGGTTTTAAATGTGGCATTGTGGGTTTACCAAATGTTGGTAAATCGACTCTTTTTAATGCGCTTACTAAAGCAGGTATTGAAGCGGCTAACTTCCCGTTTTGTACCATCGAACCAAATACAGGTGTCGTTCCTGTTCCGGATTTGCGTTTAGATGCACTCGCAGAAATCGTTAACCCAGAGCGTATTTTACCGACAACCATGGAATTTGTGGATATCGCAGGACTCGTTGCCGGCGCTTCTAAAGGTGAAGGTTTAGGTAACAAATTCCTAGCGAACATCCGCGAAACTGACGCTATCGGTCATGTTGTTCGTTGTTTTGAAAACGAAAACATCGTTCACGTAGCCGGTAAAGTATCGCCACTTGAAGATATTGAAGTCATCAACTTAGAGCTAGCACTTGCTGACTTAGACAGTTGTGAGCGAGCAATGCAACGCCAAGCAAAACGTGCGAAAGGCGGTGATAAAGAGGCGAAGTTTGAAATTTCAGTCCTAGAAAAACTGCTTCCAGTATTCACTGAAGGCGGTTCTGCTCGCTCGGTTGAATTAAGTAAAGAAGAGTTAACCGCTGTAGGTTATCTAAACTTCTTAACCCTTAAGCCAACCATGTACATTGCAAACGTTAACGAAGATGGCTTTGAAGAAAACCCCTATCTTGACGCTGTTCGTGAACATGCTGAGAAAGAAAATGCAGTTGTAGTGCCTGTTTGTGCTGCAATTGAATCTGAAATGGCAGAGCTCGAAGATGAAGAACGTGACGAATTCCTAGCCGATCTTGGCATTGAGGAGCCAGGTTTAAATCGCGTTATTCGTTCTGGCTACGAATTGTTAGATCTTCAAACCTACTTCACTGCTGGTGTTAAAGAAGTTCGCGCATGGACAATTCCTGTAGGAGCAACAGCACCTCAAGCAGCAGGTAAGATTCACACTGACTTCGAACGTGGTTTTATCCGTGCTGAAGTTGTCGGTTATGACGACTTTATTCAATACCGCGGTGAAAACGGCGCAAAAGAAGCAGGTAAATGGCGTCTTGAAGGTAAAGACTACATCGTTAAAGACGGTGATGTAGTTCACTTCCGCTTCAATGTCTAAGCATTAATTCTGTTTACTGTTCAAAAAGCCAACCGCCTGCGGTTGGCTTTTTCTTTTGGCAAAAGAAAGCTGCAAAATTGACTCGGCTCAATATGAATAAAAATGTTGTTTTGCTAGCAGTTTTTGATCATAAACGCGCCTCTTCGTCTAAAAAAAAACCGAACAGTCACTTTTCGGGAATTTATTCAAAAAAACTGTTGACGGTACACGGTCATATCCGCATAATGCGCTCCGTTCTCAACAAGAAGGCAACTTCTTGAAAGAGACAAAAATGGCTACGTAGCTCAGTTGGTTAGAGCACATCACTCATAATGATGGGGTCACAGGTTCGAATCCCGTCGTAGCCACCATTTCCTAAGCACTTTTTGCTAGAGTTTTTAGGAAATTACAATTTAATGTGCGGAAGTGGCGAAATTGGTAGACGCCGCAAGGTGTGGGAGTTCAAGTCTCCCCTTCCGCACCACTATTTAGATAGCATTAGCTATCACCTTAGGTCTATCGCCAAGTGGTAAGGCAGCGGCTTTTGATGCCGCCATCCCCTGGTTCGAATCCAGGTAGACCTGCCATATTTCAGTAAGTATCAATACTTAAAAAAGTATTGGAACTCAGAGTGAGATTGTATTATATTGTCTCGCTCGAAAAACGGCTACGTAGCTCAGTTGGTTAGAGCACATCACTCATAATGATGGGGTCACAGGTTCGAATCCCGTCGTAGCCACCATTTCCTAAGCACTTTTTGCTAGAGTTTTTAGGAAATTACAATTTAATGTGCGGAAGTGGCGAAATTGGTAGACGCACCAGATTTAGGTTCTGGCGCCGCAAGGTGTGGGAGTTCAAGTCTCCCCTTCCGCACCANGACCTGCCATATTACAACGATGATTTGATTGTCTATCCAAGTCANNTTATCTACAGAACAAGTTGCGGAAGTGGCGAAATTGGTAGACGCACCAGATTTAGGTTCTGGCGCCGCAAGGTGTGGGAGTTCAAGTCTCCCCTTCCGCACCANTATTTAGATAGCATTAGCTATCACCGTAGGTCTATCGCCAAGTGGTAAGGCAGCGGCTTTTGATGCCGCCATNCCCTGGTTCGAATCCAGGTAGACCTGCCATATTACAACGATGATTTGATTGTCTATCCAAGTCANNTTATCTACAGAACAAGTTGCGGAAGTGGCGAAATTGGTAGACGCACCAGATTTAGGTTCTGGCGCCGCAAGGTGTGGGAGTTCAAGTCTCCCCTTCCGCACCANGACCTGCCATATTACAACGATGATTTGATTGTCTATCCAAGTCANNTTATCTACAGAACAAGTTGCGGAAGTGGCGAAATTGGTAGACGCACCAGATTTAGGTTCTGGCGCCGCAAGGTGTGGGAGTTCAAGTCTCCCCTTCCGCACCACTATTTAGAGTGGCTACGTAGCTCAGTTGGTTAGAGCACATCACTCATAATGATGGGGTCACAGGTTCGAATCCCGTCGTAGCCACCATTTATAATTTTCACTTGATCCAACCTCTCGGTTAGAGAATTGACTGACACTATATAGCGTGCCGCTTTCAACGAGCTTAAGAGCCTAATTCTTATCTCCGCACCAGTGCTTCAAGTGAGTTTACCGCAGGTCTATCGCCAAGCGGTAAGGCTACGGGTTCTGATCCCGTCATCCCAGGTTCGAATCCTGGTAGACCTGCCATACACAACGATGATTCGATATAGTCTATCCGAGTCGAGTTATCTACAGAATAAGTTGCGGAAGTGGCGAAATTGGTAGACGCACCAGATTTAGGTTCTGGCGCCGCAAGGTGTGGGAGTTCAAGTCTCCCCTTCCGCACCATATTAACAAAACCCAGCTTCGGCTGGGTTTTGTTTTATCTGGTGGTTATACCTAGACAAAAAAATCCAGCCGAAGCTGGATTTTGGTCTTTGAAAGGGGAAATATCTTTTAACCAAGTAACGCAAGTGCCGCTTGAGGCGCCTGTTTTGCTTGAGCCAATACTGAGCTTGATGCTTGCCCCAGTATTTGTGACTTCGTTAATGCCGTTGTTTCTTTGGCAAAATCCGTATCTTTAATACGACTCTTAGATGCATTCACATTTTCGTTAATGTTATCTAAGTTGCTAATTGCATGTCCAAATCGGTTTTGGAATGCACCCAATTCCGCCCGGTTACTATCAACATATTTCAATGCTGAGTCGACTACAGCAACAGCTTGCTGAGCGCCTCCGACCGTCGTCACATCAATATCATTAACCGTTTCTGCTTTGCCAGCTCCCATATTAAGCTCACCAGCTAAACTGCCACCGAATGTTAATGGGCCAGACACTTTGCTACTGTCGGTAAACATTTGCAGCTTACCATCTTGATCAACGGATGCTGATATTAGATTGGTTTGACCATTTATATAGGTTGCTAACTCTTCAATATCATCGCCTTTTTTTGCTTTAATATTGATCGTTTGATCTTGGCCACTCATTTTATCTTTGAGAGTAATCGTTAGATCATTCGCGCCCTCTTTAACGCTCCAATCTTTGCCCTTACTATTTTGAGCAACATACGCACTGCCACCCATCAAGCTTGTGTCACTGCGCATACTGTTAAGGTTAAGATTTACCGCCTCGCCACTCATTGCGCCGATTTGAAATGCCTTACTACCAAATGTACCATTGAGTAGCTTATTTCCACCAAATGAGGTGGTTTCCGCCACACGGTTAAGTTCGTCATTCAAAGCCGTCACTTCTTCCTGAATCGCTTGACGATCAGACTTAGAGTTTGAGCCGTTAGACGATTGTAAAGATAGATCACGTATGCGTTGTAGAATATTGGTTGTCTCTTTCATTGCGCCTTCAGCTGTCTGCGCAATAGAGATACCATCATTCGCATTTCGTACAGCGACGTCTAAACCACGACTCTGAACATTTAAGCGATTCGAAATTTGCAGCCCAGCTGCATCATCCTTAGCGCTATTAATGCGAAACCCTGAAGATAACCGTTCCATTGAATTTTGCTGAGCTGCGCTCGCGCTATTCAAGTAACGCTGTGCCGTCATTGCTGACACGTTCGTATTAACATTTACCGCCATTGTGGTGCCTCCTAGTGATTTTCCGACTTAGCGGAACTCCCGAGCGGTTTCCGACGTCTCGGAAAACCAGTAGTTCTCTCAAAGTTATCTCTAATAGCGGCCTATTTATCGGCTACTTTAGATAAAGCGGATAAAAAAGAACCAAATCGTAGGAAGATTCACCAAGTTGTGCTCACTCACACGAAACACAAAGAAACACCAAGAAATCGCTAAAGTTTTCTATAGATCTGACGAATGGTTTTATCTTAATAAAAGACTCAGTAAATAAATAACAAGATGGAGAGAAGTCAGAATGGAGAAAAAGAAAAGCCCCTTTCCTTTGAGAGAACCGGGGCTATTGGTATTTAGCCATCGCCAATGTGGAGATCAAGAGAAATGAACACATGGCTGACCATTCGCATGACTACATCAAATAAAAAGCAGGTTTGATTGAGAGAGCTTTTTACATTTCAATAATCATACGTTGCCAAAGAAGCCTCATCACACACTCACGTCTGAGCTCATTGATGAAGCCTCCAAGATTACTGCAATAATTTCATTGCAGCATTTGGCAACTGTTTCGCTTGGGCAAGGATAGATGTCCCAGCCTGTTGCAGAATTTGTGCTTTGGTAAGTTCAGTGGTTTCTTTCGCAAAGTCGGTATCTTTAATACGACTTTTTGATGCTTCCACGTTTTCTTGAATGTTAGATAAGTTACTGATGCTATGACCCAAGCGGTTTTGTTTTGCACCAAGGTCTGCACGCTGCGCATCCACGTATTTTAACGCAGCATCGAGCACACCAACCGCGTTTTGTGAACCACCAACTGTAGTAATATCAATATCATTAACTGTAGTTTTTTGACCGGGGCCGCCATTAAGGCCTAATTCAGAAGCTAAACCACCCGATATATTTAGGTTACCTTGCATGCCGTACTGAGGCATAAATAATTGTAACTTACCATCTTGGTCGACAGAGGCTTTCAAGTCATCTGTTTGACCATTGATATAGGTAGCAAGTTCCTCAATATCATCACCTGGTTTTGCCATAATATCGATTGTTACAGGTTTACCTGCGCCATCAGTGTATTCAAACTTAAGATCGCGTCCTTGTGGAGGAACCCCCCAATCTTTTGTTTTACCGTTTAACGCTTTAAAAGTTTCGCCACCCATACGATAATCATCAGCACGAACACTGGTTAAACCAACGATGATCGCTTCACCTGAGCTCGAACCGATTTGGAATGCAGACTCACCAAAAGTACCGTTCAGTAACTTACGACCACCAAATGATGTCGTTTCAGCAATTCGATTCAACTCATCTTGCAAAGCTGTCGATTCTTCATTCAACGCCTTACGTTCAGATGCCGAGTTGGTACCGTTAGCGGATTGCAAAGCCAAATCACGCATACGCTGTAAAATGTTAGTCGATTCATTCATTGCCCCTTCAGCTGTTTGGGCAATTGAAATTCCGTCATTGGCGTTACGCATTGCTACTTCCAAACCACGAGACTGCGCGCTCAAACGGTTTGATATTTGTAGACCCGCTGCATCATCTTTTGCACTGTTAATACGGTTACCTGATGACAAACGCTCCATTGACGTATTAAGTTCGTTTGAAGCTTTGTTTAGGTAACGCTGAGCCGTCATTGCCGAGACGTTAGTATTTACGTTAATGGTCATAGTTTGCTCTCCTGTCGAGTTCGCAAGCCCTTTGCGAAGCGGTCAGCTTTACTCTGTTTGGAAGCATGACCGGTAATCACTGGGTTAAACCAGCTCAATGCCAGTTTAATCGGGTATTCACCCTATAAATTGTTTAATTCAATTACTGTGCCAACTTATAAGCTGGGAATTAAAAAATTAAATTATTCAGCTTATTCAATTGGTTACATATATAACGATCAATACAATCTATTGCATAAGCATTTAGATTGCCACCAGCTACAGAGGGCGTTGCCGCTCAGTTGCCGCTTTTTGCCTACCTAGTAGATAGAGCAACTTTCAGGCCAATATTTAACCAAACTCCCTTCGCTCATACGGCATTGCACGTAAGGCATTGAAGGTTAGATATAATTAAATAAAGTTAAATCTTTCGTTTTACCAAATGCTTTCTGTGACGCTTCTAAAGCTCGCGTATTTTCATTGAATTCAATAACGGCATCCGAATAATCAAGATCTTCAAATTCGCTTTTAGACTTAGCTAAACTCAGCTTGAAATCCTGATGTTGTTCTTCTTGAATATCTAACGTATCAAGTCGCGCACCGATATCAGTTCGTGCTTTATTCAAATGAATAAACGCATGATGCAGTTCTTCCGTCGCTTGTTGAAGTTTGGCGGTGGCAGAAGCATCTGAAACCGAAGCTTTTGAATATTCGACGGCATCTTTAAAACTATCGAAAATGCTGTACGTTTTACGCGGTGTTAAATCCAATTCGTCACCGGCGGTAATTTGCCCTTTCACGTGAATTGTGAGTACATTATTGCCGCTTTGATATTTAATCCCTTCTTTAGGATCAAATTCACTCGCCTGAACAACGCTGCCGTTTTGTGATAACTGATAACCAAATTTACCTGTTGGTAATTTATTAAAGGTCACTTTATAGGTTGAGTCGTCGTTAGTATCAGTATTGGTTGCGCGCTCAAGCAGTAACTCTGAGCCCTTATTCAACTTATAATCAGGTTCGTAATCACCAAATGGATTATCAATTTCCATGAATAACTTGCTACCAGGACTGTTAAATGGCATTTCTTGACTATTTGAAATACGCATTTTGCGCTGGTAATCATCACCGGAATAAGAAACATTGCCTTCGTTATCCCGAAAAAATGGCTGATTTTTAGGCTTGGTGCCAGCAAAAATATAGTTACCGGATTCATCCTGTGAATTAGCCAAATTGAGAAAGTTACTTCCCATCTCTTCAAGTTCTCGGGCATGTGCTTCGCGATCTTGTGGTGATAATGAACCGTTAATCATTTCCATCACATTACGTGTCGCATCATCAGCAAAATCTTCCGCATTAGACATCAACACTTCTTGGTGCTCTAGTCGATTTCGGACCAATGTAATAGCATCGAGATACTGACGAACCTGCTCTTCTTGTTGAGATACATTTTGAATGTAATGAGTCGCCAATGGATTATCTGCCGCTGATAACAATTTTTTACCTGACGCTAATTGCGCTTGGTTATGGTGAACTTTTGTTTCCTGACGACGTAAATCATTTTGCACAGTCTGATAGTTGTGGAAGCTAGAGATACGGTTGATCATTTACTCTCCTCCCTCTATCTCAATGCCAATATTGTTTTGAACGTATCATTAGCAGCTTGGATGATACGAGACGATGCCATATACGCCTGCTGAAATTTCATCATATTAGCCGCTTCTTCATCCAAGTTTACCCCGGAAACAGAAGCCACTCGATCCGCTGCGTTTTGCTGCTCTAAACGCGCAACATCCGTCAAGCGTGATGCTGTAGATAGCTTCAACCCAGTATTGGTATTCAAGTTGTGATAAACATCGATCAACGTGGACTCGTTATCATCCAAATTTTTCGCATTTTGAATATCAATCATCTTACGCAAGTTACCGTTATCTCCTTCAGAAGGGACAAGGTTGGCGGTAAATTTATCTTTGGGTAATGCCCCTGAGGTTAACTCAAACTGTGTACCTTGGTAGCTGACCGGTCCGCTTGGTGGATAGGCTTGATTGTCCAGCAACACTTTGCCGTTCTTATCACGAATCGAAAACATATCGCCTTTATCATTAATCACGACTTGGAACTCTCGCAGAGCGCCAGCTTCTTTGATAGTGAACTTAGCTTTACCTTGAGCAAATGTATTTGATGCCTCATAACTTTGAGCAGCAAGCTTCTCCGCATCGGTAAACTGAACTTTAATATCACCAGCACCACTTCGAGTTGGACGAATCAACACGCGTTCCCCTGTATCAGGCGCGTTATTGACCTGAATCCGCATCCCGTCTAATTCGCTGAGATCACCATTAGCGTTCTGCACATACAGATTGCCACCACTTTCGATTAAGGTTTTTTTATCGCCATTGGGCATGGCGGCAATATAATCACTGCCATCGTATTGCAGGGAATACTCACCACCTTTGAGTGCAGATACAT
Source organism: Vibrio eleionomae (assembly GCF_009874545.1). Lineage (NCBI taxonomy): Bacteria > Pseudomonadati > Pseudomonadota > Gammaproteobacteria > Vibrionales > Vibrionaceae > Vibrio > Vibrio eleionomae. The sequence continues at coordinate 11,544 of NZ_WEKT01000001.1, forward strand.
CATCAATATAAACCGCCATATCAGCACTTGAGTTACTGGCTGTTACTACACGTGATTTAGCAATACGTTCTGAGTTAACATCGGTAAATAAGTCATCGCCAACATCACCATTGAGATCTAAACCTTGTTTTTGTAGTTTGTTCACTTGGTAGGAAAATGCCGTTGACATACGACCAATTTCATCCAAAAGATCGGGAATGTTTTTATCACGCATTTCAAATAAAGCACCAAGCTTACCGCCGATATCACGATGAGTAATCGGTTTAACCGCACCACCTTCTACCATGGCCAAACGACGCTGTTTAACATCTGGATACCCATCAATCATTTTTAATTGACTCGCTTCTGTGCCAGAAACCAAGGTATTGCCATTACCGATGTGGACGTTAAAACCTTCACCATTTTTACGTGGGGTTACCGTAACTTTGGTATATTGTGAAAGCTCTTTAATTAATTTTTCGTGCTTGTCCATCAAATCATTATGTGGACCGGGTTCTCTCATCATCAAACGTTGTAAATCACGAATTTCAATGGCCAGTTGGTTAATGCGTTTAATCCCAACGGTTAACCCTTCGTTTGTATTTTCGTATTGACGACGAACCGTCTCGTGAAAGTCATTTAAGTTCTGCGCAATAATGTTGGCTTTTTCTAACACGACTTTACGCGCACCAACATCATTTGGTGTATCGGATGATGTTTTTACCGCATCAAACCAATCGTTTAAATTTTGAGGGATTTTCTTTGAAGCAACCGAAGAAAGTAACTTAGAGAGCATTTCTAAATTTTCTTCGTGATCGCGCTTATTTGAGAAGTTGGTAGTGGCAAGGTTCAGCTCTTTAACGGCAAATTGATCCCAAGAGCGGCGAACATTGTCCACATGGACACCCATACCATAAGTTTGCCCACCAAATTGGCGAGGCATATTGGTCCCTTGGATCACAGACTGACGGCTGTAACCCTCTGTATTAACATTAGAAATGTTATGACCAGTGGTATTGAGTTGTCTCTGAGAGGTAAGAACACTTTGCCTACCTATATTCAGAAGATCAGACGCCATATTGCCCCCAAAAACCTGTAAAAACACCAGCAAAAACTGGCTCCCTACAGAGATAAAGCAACATATATGCCAATTAATGTTTTAGTCGGTAAGCGGTAGAAATATAAGAAGAAAAACAAGGAGGTCGAAAATAAAATACCGGTTACCCAAACAGCAACCGGCATACGATTTTCTACGTAGAACGACTCTATCTACAAATCTGTCACTCGGTTATAAGATTAAATCTTGTTCATCGATTCGATTTGCGATTTCAATTTCAATACCTTATCTGCGTAATTTGGATCAGTTGCATAACCTGCCTGATGGACATTACGGATAAAGTTTTCATCCCCTTTCTGAGCAAGCGCATTACTGTAACGAGGATTGTTCTTCAAGAAGTGCACATAATCATCAAAACTGGCTTGATAACTTGGGTAAGCACGAAAAGCAGCTTTTTCCATCACTGGGGTATTATCTTGATATTCCAGTGTTTGAGTCGCGATCTTATCCCCTTTCCATCCAGAGCTTGCTTTTATATTGAAAAGGTTATTACTTGTTTCACGCGCATTCTTCACCATTTTTTGTCCCCAACCGGTCTCTAGAGCGGCTTGAGCCAATAACAAGGTAGAATCAACCCCTAGCATTTTGGCGGCTTTATCTGCATAAGGCTTCATTGTTTTGACAAAAGACTGTGGCGAATCAAATTTGGTTGCAGTGCTGCTTACTGGCACTTTTGTAGCTGGTTCTGAAGATACATGTATCGGTGTTGCCAACTGCTCTGAAGCTTTCTCTGCTCTGACTTGATGAACACGTTCCATTGCATCATGGAAAGTTCGCTCACCTTGATCATTCACTAGGTTAGCCTGAGAAAGCTGTTTAACTATCATATCAGCAAGTCCTAATGAGCCATGAGCACTTAAGCTGCTTGCCATCTGTTCATCTTTCATTTTTTGATACATGTCGCCTGCTTGGCTATCAAACATGCCAGATTTAAACGCAGAGTTTGCATCACGCATCGACTTTAACATCATCGACGTAAAAATAGATTCAAACTGACGCGCCGCCGCTTGCAAAGCTTCTTTCTCAGAAGCTTTATCCCCTTTCACCGCTTTTTTACGAAGGCTATCAAGTCCAGCAATATCTTGGATAAAGCCAATGTCATTTGCGTTATTGATTGAGTTTGCCATGCCACTGCTCCCTAGATAATGATCAATTGGCCTTCAATAGCTCCAGCTTGTTTTAATGCTTGGAGAATGGCCATTAAGTCAGAAGGTGCCGCCCCAACTTCATTGACGGCTCTCACAAGATCATCCAATGTCGTCCCTGTTTGGAATTTAAACATCTTGCCTTTCTTCTCTGACACTTCAATATCAGAATCGGGGACAACAGCAGTCTGACCACCAGAAAACCCATTAGGTTGACTCACATTAAGATTTTCCTTAATAGCGACAGTCATACCACCATGAGTGACCGCAGCTGGTTTAAGACGAACATGTTCACCGACAACAATGGTACCGGTACGAGAGTTTACGATAATTTTCGCAGCACCATCTGCTGGATTAAACTCTAGGTTTTCAATAGTAGATAGAAAAGCAACTCGTTGGCTGACATCTCTCGGCGCTCTGACCTTAATCGATGTGGCATCTACTGGAGAGGCCATATTAGGCCCTAAGAAATTATTCACCGCATCAGCAAGACGTTGTGCGGTTGTAAAGTCTGATTGGAATAAATTAAAAGTGATGTAATCACCGCGGCTAAATGGACTTGGTATTTCACGTTCAACCGTCGCGCCACTAGAAATCATACCTACCGTCGGCGTATTGCCAACCAGTTTAGAACCGTCAGCACCAGTAGCACTGAAGCCACTGACAACTAAGTTACCCTGAGCGACTGCATACACCTTGCCATCAAGACCTTTAAGCATCGTTTGCATTAAAGTACCGCCCCGCAGACTCTTAGCAGAACCAATCGATGATACCGTGACATCCACTTCTTGACCGGGCTTCGAAAACGCTGGCAATTCAGCGGTTACCATCACAGCGGCAACGTTTTTGGTTTTAGGGCTAGTACCCTCCGGCAATTGAATGCCGAACTTCTGCAGCATGGTATTAAAGCTTTGGTCGGTAAATGGTGTCGATTCTCCAGTGCCTGGCAGACCGGTCACAAGACCATAGCCAACTAACTGGTTACTACGCACGCCCGCAACCTGAGCTACATCCTTGATGCGAGCGGCTTGAACGCTTGCAACAACGAACATTAATATCACGAAGGTGAGCTTTTTCATTGGATAACCCTTATAAAAAAATGAGGCCATATAGACCTCATTTTCATCATTATACTGTCAAATCTTCGACGTCGAGATCTTGTCTATAGGGAGACATTAAAAAATCGTGCCAAAAATCCAGGTTCCTGCATATCTTGTTGGTTACCAGTACCAGAATATTGAATTCGAGCATTCGCAATTCTTGTAGAATCAATGGTGTTATCGTTGGCAATATCATCTGGTCGGACCGTACCACTTAGCCGTACATATTCATCACCCGTGTTCAATGTCATCCATTTTTCACCGCGGATAACTAAATTGCCATTCGCCAGAACGTCAACAACTTGAACAGAAATCGAACCACTGATGCTATTACTCTGGTTTGCCGCAGAGCTACCAGAGAATTTGTTATCGTTTTTCAGCGCATATGAGAAGTTATAATTGCCCATCTTCAACTCCTGCCCACCGACGCTCAGTGGATCCATTGAAGCATCATTATTTTTCGATAGGTCAGCATCTGCACTTTTGGCCGCTTTAGTGCTTTCATTGAGATTAACAGTAATGATGTCACCTAAACCATGCGGTTTTGAATCATCGTATAATCCACGCTCTCCATCAGGATTAAACAAAGAGCCGGTTTCTGCTGCATAATGTTCGGGTTTCTGTTTCGGACGCACTGGTGCCCATGCCGGATCATCTTGCACGGGATCGGTTCTTTGCCGCAGCGTATCGACCAATCCATCCAGACCCTTCGATGAATTATTTGCAGAAGTATTCCCTTCAACGGCATCGACCACTGTAGGTGTTTGTTCAGTCGGCGTATTCTGTTGCAGAAAGTTACTACATCCCGACAGCAACACCACCAAACATGATAGGCTTGTTAACTTCTTCATCCCGTGTCTCTCACTCTTAACGCTGATATTAATCAACTCAACATCAATTTAACCAAAAACTTAAAGCTGCTGATTCACGTAGCTCATCATTTTATCCACGGCAGAGATCACTTTAGAGTTCATTTCATAGACACGCTGAGCTTCAATCATGTTTACGAGTTCTTCAGTGACGTTAACGTTAGAGCTTTCCAACATGTTTTGTCGAATATTCCCCATACCATCTAGTCCCGGAACCCCTTCTTGTGGATCACCACTTGCGCCCGTTGGTAAGTAAAGGTTTTGACCAATTGGCTCTAAACCACCAGGGTTAATAAAATCAGTGGTCGTAATTTGCCCTAACACTTGGTTATTCTGTTGGCCACGGATACGTGCCGATACTTCACCATCGTTACCAATCGTGATTGAAATAGCGTTTTGTGGCACCACGATTTGGGGCTGTAATGGGTAACCACTACCTGACGTTACGATGGTGCCTTCATCATTTAGAGTAAACTGACCATTACGGGTATAACCAATGTTGCCGTCTGGCATTAGAATCTGGAAGAAACCATCACCTTCAATCATCATATCTAATGCGTTAGATGTAGTCTGAGCATTACCATTGGTATGTACTTTTTGAGTTGCTACCACTTTTGAACCGGCGCCTAACATCAGGCCACTTGGTGCCTCTGTATTTTGCGATGTTTGACCGCCAGGTTGGTTAATGTTTTGGTAAAACAGATCCTCAAAAACCGCACGACTCTTTTTAAAGCCAACGGTTGAGGCGTTGGCAAGGTTGTTCGATATCGTCGCAATATTGGTTTGCTGAGCGTCTAAGCCGGTCTTACTGACCCATAGTGCTGGTTGCATACTTAACTCCCGTGACTCTCACTAACTCATACGGAGCAGCGAATCGGACGTCTTGTCGTTATCTTCTGCCGTGCGCATCATTTTTACTTGCATTTCAAAACGACGCTGTAAATCGATTAGGTTGGTCATTTCACCAACCGCATTAACGTTACTGCCCTCTAACGCTCCCGTTAGAACTTTCACACTTGCATCCGCATCATAAGTGGCATTTGGGTCTTTCGCGCGAAATAGGCCATTCACATCTTTAAATAAGGAACGATCATTCGGCTTAACCAATTTAATACGGTCAACCACTTCCATCGCATCCGGTGGAGCCCCTTGAGGTCGTACTGAAATTGTTCCATCGTTGCCAATCTCAATCTTACTCAATGGTACAGGTAGTGTGATCGGTGCGCCTGTTTCTCCCAGCACTGGATAACCATTGCCGTTTAGTAACAGACCCGTTTGATCAATACGCAAATTACCGTTACGTGTTAATCCCTCTTTACCGGTTTTATCAACCACAGAGATCCAACCCTGACCCTGAATCGTAATATCCAAATCCCGGCCTGTAGTAATCACGCTGCCTTGTTTGAAATCGTTTCCTGGTCGTTCTGTCATACTGAATACGCGGCTCGGTAAACCTTCACCATAAGCCTGCATAGACCGAGCTTGCTCTAAGTCAGCGCGAAAGCCAGTTGTACTCACGTTTGCCAAGTTGTTGGCTCGTAGCTGCATGGCTTGCATATTTTGTTTAGCGCCACTCATGGCAAGATACAGTGCGCGGTCCATAATTCGCTCCAATAAACACGTCTTGTGATTATATAAAGCAATAGGCGTGCCAATTTAAAATTGCTATTTAAATCAATTTATTAGCTTTATTTGTAGAGAAAATATATCGGAAGGTATAACAATAAACGGCAAGGAGGCAAACAAACAGAGCCAGCGATTGCCGCTGACTCTGCCACCCGATCCTTAACGAATCTGGAGGATATTTTGTTGTAGCTGGTTATGTACTTCTAGCGCACGAGAGTTCGCTTGGAAGTTACGCTGAGCTGAGATTAAATCCACCAACTCTTGGGTCATGTCGATATTTGATTGTTCAAGGGTACCGTTTTTAATAGCACCAAATGAACCTTTGTTCGACTCGCCCCAAATTTTATCACCTGAGAACTGAGTAGAATCCCATTGCGTACCGCTCTTCTTATCCAAACCTTGTTCGTTAGGTACACGAACCAGTGCCACACGACCAAGAGTCACGTTCTCACCATTTGAATAAGTCCCAAGTACACTACCATTTTCATCAAAATCAATCTTGGTTAAGAAGCCCGTTGTCGCGCCATCTTCATCAAACTTAGTGAGTTCAAATGGAGCAGCAAACTGCGTTGCCGACTGCAAATCAAATGACAATGTTTGAGTCGGATCGGCTCCGTTAAGATCAACAGGTGGCGTTCCTGAACCTAGCTGTTGAGACAAGATCGGTTGACCATTGTTTACACTGGCTAAAGTACCATCGTTATTAAATTTCAGAGTGTGACCAACTTGGCCACTTCCTGCCACAGCATCACCACCTGTGATATTGATAGGCTTTTCACCCTCTTTATCTGTCATGGTGTAGTAAACCTGCCATGTATTTGCTTGAGTCTGATCTTTCAAATAATACGTGGTCAATTTATACGACTGTCCCATCGAGTCATAGATGGTAGAAGACGTTGAACGGTTGTACGTCTCTGGATCACTATAATCAAACAAAGTTGGATCCTTTAACTTACCGTTAGCAGGCAAGTTAGCGCCAATAGTAATATTCGCGGTCTGTTTTGGCTTACCAAACTCTGCCGGGATCTTAAGAGGTTGAGGCTCGTAAGAGAGCACTTGACCCGTTTCAGGATCCACATTATAGCCAAGCAATGACTCATCGTTAGCATTGACCATGTAGTCATTCTTATCGAGGTGAAATGCGCCGTTACGCGTTAGCTCATTTTGCTGTGGCGTCATACGATCTTTCGCCACGGCAAAGAAGCCGGTACCAGCAACACGCAAATCCATAGGGTTGTTGGTATAAATACTCGACCCCTCATGAAATTGTTGTGATACTTTTTGCGCTTGAACACCACCACCAGGGGTTGTTTTCGCGTTAGTGAACAGTGAGTTTGAATACACATCACCGAACTCGGCACGAGACTCTTTAAAGCCGTAAGTGTTTGCGTTCGCGATGTTGTTACTCGTGGTATTCAAATCCAACTGAGCTGCGGATAAACCGCTAAGAGAGACATAGCTTGCCATTCCAAATTCTCCTATCTGGCTAGCGCTTAATTACGCTTTACCAACTTCCAGTACTTCAGCAAGTCGAACTGGTGAATCAAAACCAGCCAGATTGAGCAGTACATTACCATTACCTTTGCCGAGTAATACGCTATTTACATTGGCGTATGTGGAAACACTGAAGTCTTTGCTTGCGCCATCAATGAGGCCTGCAGCTTTAACTTTGTATTTTCCGGCCGGCAATGGATTACCGTTCTGGTCTTTGCCGTCCCATTCGATACGAGAATCGCCCGAAGGTTTCGCTCCTGCATCAAAGGTACGAACTAATTGACCGTGTGAATCTTCAATACGAACCATCAGGTTATCGACAGATTTTGGTACTTTCACCATAGCTGCCATACCTGCGCCATCTTTCTTAATTCCGGCAGCGCCAGGAACTAAGACGTCTCGACCGACCAGAGACGATGCTTGCAAGGCCTGATTTGAGGTCATAGATGAGTTCAGGCTTTCGAACTGTTTGTTCATTTTCCCGATACCATCGACGGTCGCAAACGAAGCCATCTGGGCAATCATCTGGTCATTGCTAACCGGCTTAAAAGGATCTTGCTGAGACAATTGCTTGGTAAGCAAAGATAAGAAATCTTCCTGTTTAAGGTCTTTCTTACCTGTTGTTTCATCAGGCTTCTTGTTCTCTTGTAGATTTTTAAGCTGATCAACATAGGACAAGCCGCTTTGACCAACGTTATTGACTCCGGCCATACGCTAACTCCTTATCCTTATTGACCCATCTGCAGCGTACGCAGCAGCATCTGTTTACTCGCATCTGCTACTTGCACATTGGTTTGGTATGCACGAGAAGCAGAAATCATATTGGCCATTTCTTCCATTACGTTCACATTTGGTTTGTAAATATAACCATCAGCGTTCGCAAGTGGATGATCCGGATTATACTCAGCAACGAGAGGCTTGTTGCTCTCAACGATGCCAAGCACCTTCACAGGTACATTCGGATCATTACGGTAACGCGCTTTGTTTAACTCAGCACCGAACACAGCATGGCGGGCTTTGTAAGTGTCCTTTGCAGAACTACTAACACTATCCGCATTAGCTAAGTTACTTGAAGTGGTATTTAGACGAACAGATTCAGCACTCATGGCAGAACCAGTTACATTGAATACATTAAATAAGCCCATCTAACTACTCCCCTTTAATTGCTTTTGTTAAGCCTTTAAACTTGCCGCCTAGGAAATCTAGTGCCGCCTGATGACGTAATTGGTTTTGCATAAACAAGTTACGCTCCAAATCGACATCAACTGTGTTACCGTCGCCCGTATCTGGCTGAGTAGGAATACGATATTCCACTTCACCTGACATAGAGCTAGAGGCAGGAATATGCCGACTATTGGTTCGATCGAGACTAACACTTGCCCCCGATGTTGCCGCCTGCAATGCCTTTTGAAAGTCCATCCCTTTTGCTTTAAATCCAGGGGTATCCGCTTGAGCAATGTTCGTTGCAATCAACTCTGCATTGTGCTCACGTAGACCAACTGTGTATTGGTGTATCCCTAGAGCTTTATCAAAAGAAATAGCCATGTTTTGCCTCTTTAATTCAGAACTGACCGTACTGCATGAATAACTGCAATTAGCATACCAACTTTCATAATTCATCATTGAAAATGGGTTGAGCCAGGTTCGATATTGTTCACAGAGTGCAAATAGCACGCCATGTTTCACTTAGGTAGTTTTAGAATGTCACTCTAATGTATATACCAAAAAGGACAGAATTGATACCTATCGCTCGGTTAGAGTAGAGGAGGATAAAATAAAAAAACCTCGACACTAGTGCCGAGGTTTATCAGTAAATCAAACATTATCGCTATTTTAATTTATAGATGATACCTGGGTTACAGCGTACCATTTCGAAACGGTCTGTCAGTCCAGTCAACGATTCTGATGCACCAAGCAATAGATATCCACCTGGATTCAAACATCCTGCCATCTGATTAAGAACTTTCGATTTCATATCAGCAGAAAAGTAAATCAGAACATTACGACAAAAGATAATATCGAACTTGCCCAGCAGAGAATAACTTTCCATCAAGTTCTGGGGACGAAAGTTAACGAGGCGCTTAACGTTATCTTTTACTTTCATCCGACCGTCACCGGCATCTTCAAAGAAAGTACGGCGACGCTCTGGAGATAATCCACGCCCTAATGCAAGGTTGTCGTAAATACCAGCCTTACACATATCGAGCATGCTCGTAGATATATCTGTCGCTGTGATTGATACGTTAGGTAACATTCCTGGACGCTTCTGCTGAACCTCTAAAATGGTCATTCCCATTGAATAAGGTTCTTGACCAGACGAACTTGCCGCCGACCAAATTTTTATCGGTCGTTTGTTTGCCGCCATCTCTGGTAACAATTTATCAGCAAGAACTTGAAACGGATAAGTGTCGCGAAACCATAACGTTTCGTTGGTGGTCATAGCGTCAACAGCCGCGACACGTAAATCACGGTTGCGCCCAGAAACAACGTCACGTAACAAATCAGACAATGTTCCACATTTGAACCTTGCAACGAGTGGGCTTAATCGACTACGAACCAAATATTGCTTGCTATCCCCCAGTACGATACCGCACTGGGATTCTAAGAATCGACAAAATTCACGATATTCTTGATCGCTTATAGTTATAGCAGTCATTCATTTCTCTTTTATTTTATGAGTGCGGATTTCACCGCATTACCAAGCTCATCGGGATTGAATTTCGCAATGAAGGAGTTAGCTCCCACCCGCTCAACCATTGCTTGGTTAAATACGCCACTCAACGAGGAGTGAAGGATAACGTAGAGATCTTTGAGATCGTTATTACGACGAATTTCAGCAGTCAATGTGTAACCATCCATTTCTGGCATTTCAATGTCCGAAATCACCAGAGCAATTTGGTCATGAATGCTCCCTTGTTCTGACATTTCTAGAAGCTTTTCATACGCATCTTTGCCATCTTTGGTAAGGATACACTCGAAACCAATAGATTCAATAGCGCGTTGCACCTGTTTACGTGCAACCGTCGAATCGTCAGCAATCAAAATGCGGCGCACAATATCTTGCTCTTGCTGTGCTTCAGCAATGCCTTGAGTAATGCTTTCGTCCATCTTCTCATTAATGGGCGCAATTTCAGCCAAGATTTTTTCTACATCAATAATTTCAACGAGTTCATTATCGATATTTGTAACCGCAGTTAGGTAGTTTGATTTACCCGCACCATTTGGCGGCGGTAGTATCGCTTCCCAACGCATATTTATAATACGCTCAACAGAGCTTACAAGAAACGCTTGTATCGTTCTGTTAAATTCCGCAATAACAACAAAACTCTTTGCAACATCAGCCGTTGGACGACCACCTATTGCTAAACTCATATCAATCACAGACACGGTTTGTCCGCGAATATGAGCCACCCCTTTAACTAAACGATGAAGGTTAGGCATAGCGGTAAGTTTGGGACATTGGAGAACTTCTTTTACTTTAAAGACGTTAATCCCGTAACGTTGTTTACCGTTAAGGCGAAACGTTAATAATTCTAATCGGTTTTGACCGACGAGTTGCGTACGCTGATTCACAGAATCAAGGATACCCGTCATAAGCTAATCTCCATCTCTAACTTTTATCCTAAAAAGTGGTAGTCTACTAAAGGCTATAAGAAACCAGAGAAACAAACATGCTCACAAAAAAGCGTTCTGATTTACATGCTGCCTCTAAGTGTAGAGCTTTCTGTCGAAGTTTATATACCACTATCGGCTTTTTATTGCTTTTCTTTAGCGTTAATGTGCTGTCTGCTACACCTGAACAAATAAAAAAAATTCAAGACGCTGCGGAACATCACGTTCTCAGTACTGTAGAAAAACCTGCGGGCAGTGAAGTTGAAGCTCAAGCGGCAGACTTGGATTCTCGCGTATATGCAACTATTTGTCCAAGCCCTTTGCAAACTTCTTCTTCTTCACATAACGGTTCCGCAAGTCATATCACTGTATTAGTCGAGTGTGAACCAGATAATTGGAAACTCTATGTTCCCGTCCGAGTAACATTGAATGTCCCGATGATCACCGCAGCGACGCCACTGACTCGGGGACAAGTCATCACTTCACAAAATATTAGTATAAGTATGGTGAATATGCTGCGTTTTAGACGGCAAGGTTTTTCCTCTGAGTCGATGGTTATCGGCGCAAAATTAAAACACAGTGTCCGTTTAGGTGATGTCATTTCACAAAATGATGTTTGTGTAGTGTGTCGTAATGAAAGCGTCATCATTAAAGCTGGAACTAGCGGGATGAGCATCACAACTAAAGGGACAGCCTTATCTGATGGGAATTACGGAGAGCAGATTAAGGTGAAAAATGATAAATCTAATCGTATAATTGATGCAAAAGTAAGCGGAATTGGTCAAGTCGTGGTACAGTTCTAGCTTAAGAGTTATTTATATAGACTTTTATTTCAGTATCGAATGATAAAATTACTAAAGTAATGCTTTTATCTGTCGATATTGGTTATAACAAAATCACACTGATTAAGGCTCGTTTTATGGCAGGCATTGATAATATTCGTTCAGGGCAGTCTTTGACTTCGACATCGTCGAATCGATCTCTGAACCGTTCAGATAGCAATGCATCTTCCGTTAGCTCTCAAGAATCGCAGCAAGCGAATCGTCCAAGAGATGCTGTTTCGCTAAGCTCACAAAGCAAAGCGATTGAGGAAATGCGTAACGACATGGCATCAAAACCTAGTTTTGATAGTGCTAAAGTCGAGGCAATTAAAAAAGCGATTGCTAACGGCTCCTACGTCGTTGATGCTGACAAATTGGCAGATAATATTATTAAGTTCGAGAAAGAACTTGGTGGTATTAAATCTTAGAATACACCCTGAGAACTAAATGGGGCGCAAACAATGGCAGCACTACAAGACCTAGTTGAGTTTCAATTACAGAATGCAAATGATCTTGCAGAACTGTTAGAGAAAGAAAAAATAGCCATAACTTCACGTGTTTCTGCGCATATAGAAGCACTAGCCAAACAGAAAGTAACCTTGGTGTCTCAACTACAACAAACAGATCAACGGATTGCTACTCATCCTCATGTTTTGAGCCTAACTGAAGATGAATATTTGAATAATCTGGTTGAAAAGATTCGTACGATCGTTGCCGATTGCCAAGAAGCCAATTTAGTCAATGGCGAAGCTCTTAACAGAGCTCAACTAAGCTTCAATAAATTAAATAACCTAATGCAGCAGAGCTTAGGAAAGAATGGTATGACCTATAATGCGACAGGACAAACCCGTGGTGTATCAACATTAGGTACCAATATAAAAGCTTAGTATCAACCGTTCGATATAATAAAAAGCGACCCAAGTGGTCGCTTTTTATTTGAAGATGATAAATGAGATCAGTGAACTTACATTCAAGTTAGAACAGTGTTTGTTGTCGTTGTTCAGGTACTTGCTGAACTTCACCCAAATTTTGCAGTTTTTCCATTTTACGAATATCTAAACGGAGTTCAGTGACATAACTGTCACCTACTTTGTAGCTACGAACCACTTCGGCACCACGAATAACGCCATCCGTTGCGCCACTCGCTCGCTCGTTACCTAAACGTTGATCGCGCAACTCGGAACTGCCACTGATACGCATACCATAGACTTGTTCAGATAATTCTCGATACGCGTCAACTTTTGAAGCTCGCATCGCCCTAATCTGCTTCTCGTGAATATCGTTCCCTTTCTGTTCACTAATAGTGGCGTAACCCACCGCCGTTAAAAAATCATCGGCGCGGAGTGACATCAATGGTTGGCACCCACTAAGAAATAGTACAGTCATTAGGATACTGATTAATACTTTCATCAAACTCTCTCCTTAATGACGTAAAATAATCGTATTTTTTTCGTTGATATTTGGGTCTGAGCGAATCAACACGCCGTCTTGACTACGCATAGTATTCAGCGTATCTAAATCACGTCCAATACGGTCAGCAGGCAAGAACCCTTGAGCAGTGGCGACAACAACACGAGATTGCAAGCCAATAACTCGAGCATTAACTAAAACGCCACCTTCTTGACGCAGCATAGTGCCCGTTAATACATACTGAATTTGTTGCTCTTTAGACAAATCTTTCCAATCTCTGCTAAAGGCAAAATCCCCCTGATTAGTCACTTGAATAGAACCTGTTGTTTTAAAATCTACGACTTTAAAACCGCGTTGCTGTAACTGATTGATAAAACCTTCTGATACGGTATTTCCCAACCAGTTAGTTGAATCCAAGTTTTGCAAGTCAACAAATGAGGTTACAGCAATAGGAGTTCTTGCAGTAACACTGGTATTCGACTTAATTAAATCGTCGGTCATACTCTCAACAAAATAATTGAGTGTATGTTGTGGACTTGCCATTAATAGGAATTGCGACCCACTATACGGTTCTTTACCATTATAGATAGGCGCATACGAACATGCTGTTAATAAAGCAGCAGGTACGCAAATAAGCCACTTTTTCATTCTCTTCATCTCCATTTATCAAACAGATGGAGCATTCGTTTTCTCTCAATCGTAAAACTGGAACGCTCTTTGCTTTTCTAAATTCGTCAACTCATTCAGAATAGCGCTATCGACATCTGCTATGATTGAAAAGCAAGATTTGTACCTGACTGGTTAATTATGATGAAAAAAATTATATTTTATTTAATTTCAATCTGTTCTGCTCTGGTAGTCACACCAACGGCCTTTGCCGCTTGGTATGAAGTCACCGGCAGTTCACCTATCGTTTCATCCAGCGATACAGCTCGCTTGCATGCTTTAGAAGATGCTTTATATAAAGCCGTCAACTTTGCTGGCGGAGATATCGGAAATATTAGTAATGTCAGGACGTTACTAAGCACAGAAAAAGATGAATATCAGTTTTCTAATAACGAGATTCGTACCATAAAGATAGAACGAACCCGAAGCCATAATAATACGATGTATGTAAAAGCTCGTATTGACATTTACCCCTCGGCAACGGGTTGCCACGTCAACCAATACAAAAAGACACTTCTAATTAGTCAATTCGATATTCAAACACCTCAACAAGCGGTTATGGGACAAATTAATGACCTTAACCAAGACTTTGCTAAAGTACTTAGCCGCCAATTTGAATTGGATTCACAAAGCTTCGTTTCGCTGGGGTTAAGTCAATATACCGTGAACGAAAAAACACCTGAACGAATTAAAATGGTGGCTGAAGACACTGGAGCTCAATACATCATTACGGGGGAAATTACCGATCTAAGTGCCACTATCGAAGCAGCAAATCTTACTCAATATAATATTAATCGCCAGTTCGCCCTGGAAATGAAAGTCTTTGATGGTAAAACTGGTACTCGAGTTTTCGATAAAACCTATCGACAAGTAGCAATATGGCCTTTTTCACGAACCAGTTTGGTCGACACCAGTAGTGCGAGATTTTGGCAGTCAAGCTATGGTGTGATGTTGCAACGACTCACTCGCGACATCATGCTTGATCTCGAATCTAATATGGCTTGTAAGATTACCTTACCCGAAGTCGTTGCCAAATTTGATAATACGGTCACCATTAGTTTGGGTCGTATTCACGGAGTCAAACAAGGGGACAAATTGGAACTCTGGCACACAGCTTCCTTTATCGATCAAAAGGGCTTACCGCGCACAAAAGTGGCTAAAAGCGATATTACGCTAACGGTTTCCCGTGTGTTTGATCATGATGCTGAAGCGAAAATTGATCAGGCAGACTTAGCTGGAAGTGTTCAAATAGGCGATGTCATGGAGAAAAAGCTACAAAATGACTTTTAGTACTCACGGGATTTTTGGACAAATTACAGTCAGTTAAGCATGCTGATATTCACGCCTTACTCAATTTGGTATACAATGCGTGGCGATCAATAAGTCCCCTTAGTTCAGCTGGATAGAACAAGGACCTCCTAAGTCTTAGACGTGAGTTCGAATCTCGCAGGGGACACCAAATATTCAAAAAGCAGCATTCAATGCTGCTTTTTTATTTTTATACCCAAGTAACCTCAAGATGCTTCCCCATATGACAGTTTCATGAACTTTTGCACATAGGTGCAAAACGTAACCATTCTGTCACAGTTGGTTTTTATATTGGCCTCATACCTTGTTAGCCAATGTAAACTATGAACATTCAGCAACCAACATCAATACCATTTGGGCAAAGATTGTATCGCAAGCTGGTTCTTGCTAAGAATGAGCCCGCCAATTTATTAGGGGTTATGCTTGCCGCTCTGTTTGCGTACCTTATTTTGGCTCCGGTCATTGCTATTTTGACCAATGCTTTTATTGTACAGTCAGGTGATGGCAACCGAGTGCACTCTGCAGAAGGTAGCATGACGCTTTACTATTTAGCGCGTTCGCTCACTTCTCGTATGTCAGAACTGTTACTTTGGGCACCTCTTGCACACACCATCAGCATTGCTTTAACCACGGTAGTACTTGCAGTATTACTCGGTATGACTCTGGCTTGGCTGGTCAACCGCACCGATATGTTCGGTCGTAAGTGGTTTGCCACAGCATTAGTTGTTCCCTTTATGTTACCTACCTGGACCTTTGCGCTAGCTTGGACCACTATTTTCAAAAACAGAACCATAGGTGGGCAACCTGGGTGGCTAGAAGCCATGGGGGTTCATACGCCTAATTGGCTTGCCTATGGCTATTTACCTATTGTGGTCATTTTGGTCATTCACTACACACCACTCGTGTTACTGATTGTGGGAAATGCATTACGACGTGTTGATGGTCAACTTGAAGATTGTGCTCGTGTACTCGGTGCCAAACCCGATATCATTGCCAAACAAATTCTTTTCCCTTTGATTCGTCCCGCACTACTGTCCTCAGGATTACTGATTTTTGCCGATTGTATTGGTGAATTCGCAGTACCGTATATTTTGGGGTTACCTGTACATTACAACACTTTAGCTACGGGACTTTATCGCTCATTAGATTCTCGTCAAAATGGCGTCGCCGCTGTCATCGCCGGTGTCATCATGCTTATCGGTATCATTACTCTATTAATCGATACACGCATGATGAAAGAAGCACGCCGATTCGTGACAGTTGGAGGTAAAGGTAGCCTAACGAGAACCAGAGCATTAGGCCCGTGGCGCTTTTCTGCCGCTATGGTAGCGGGTTGCGTAGTCACTATTGGTGTTGCCATTCCACTACTCACATTATTCTTTTCTACCATCATGAAAATTCCAGGTCGTTTCACGTGGGATAACTTTACCTTCGACTTCTGGATTGGCCATAACCTCGATACCATCGCGTTGAAAAATGGCATCTTACTTACTCCCGACTTTTGGCATGCGGTGGGGAATACCGTGCTTATCGTCGGAAGTGCATCTATAGCATCGGGCATATTAGGATTGTTGGTTGGCTATGCCGTCATGCGAGTGAATACCCCATGGCTTAGCCAGTTTTTAAGACAAATCACTTTCATGCCGTATTTAGTACCCGGTATTGCCTTTGCAGCAGCGATGTTATCTCTCTTTGCTGTACAGCGAGGCCCAATTCCAGCGCTTTACGGCACACCGATTCTGCTGATTATTGCTTTGGTGGCAGAAAAGATGCCATTTGCAAGCCGTTCCGGTATAGCAGCCATGACTCAATTAGGTAAAGAATCCGAAGAAGCGGCTCGCATTGCCGGTGCCAATTGGTTTACCCGACTGACAAAAATCATCATTCCTATTCAAGCTGGGCCTTTAGTCACGGGTATATTGCTACCGTTTATTTCAGGAATTAAAGGAGTGAGTCTGTTTATTATCTTAGCCATACCGGTGACCGATGTTCTCACTACCTACTCGTTACGCTTAATCGATTATAACTACGACCAAGCAGCTAATGCTGTCGTACTTATGATTGCCCTTATCGCTTGGTTAGGCACTGTTCTAATCCAAAAAATGACCGGAACAGGTCTCGCTCAAGGTCTGGAGAGTTAATCATGCCATCTATCACTTTATCGCACTTAGAAAAAAAGTATTCAGGTAGCAGTAAACCTGCTGTTCAAGATCTTAATTTGACCGTGAATGACGGAGAGTTCATGTGTCTACTCGGCCCTTCCGGCTGCGGTAAAACCACGATTCTGCGCATGATTGCCGGTATTGAGCATATTTCCGGTGGTCATATCGCGATTGGAGATCAACGGGTTGATAGTATTTCGCCATCCATCTACCTACCGCCAGAACAGCGGGAAATAGGATTAGTTTTTCAAAGCTACGCATTGTGGCCACATATGACAGTAAAACGTAATGTTGACTTTGGTCTGCGCCTACAAAAAGTGCCAACAGAAGAACGCGAGCGACGTACATTAGACGTCATGGAAAAATTGCGCATTGCAGAATACGCAGACCGTTATCCATCGCAACTCTCAGGCGGCCAGCAACAGCGTGTCGCATTAGCAAGGATGTTAGCTGTTAACCCGAAAGTTCTGCTATTAGATGAGCCTTTATCTAATTTGGATGCTGCTTTGCGCTTAGAGATGCGCGCAGAACTAAAACGTATCCATGAAACCTTCGGTACCACCATCGTTTTTGTTAGTCACGATCAATGGGAAGCGATGACACTTGCCACTAGGATAGCCGTCATGAAAGAGGGTCAACTACAGCAAGTTGGAACGCCTGATGAAATCTATGCTCAACCAAGCAACACCTTCATCGCTGAGTTTATTGGCAATCCCAGAATTAACTGGATTGACCCTTTCAAGCATCCACAATCCGAGCTTAATCGCTATTTACAGCCATACATAGATTCATCGGCTCATTTACATAAGGTAGGCGTACGCCCTGAAGCACTACAACTGAGTCATGACCCTATCGGTTTTCCTGTCACCATTAAGCAAATCATCCCAACCGGTGGCAGTTGGTTAATAGAGTTAACCAGTGGTGAGAACACTCTCACACTCTCTACTCAGATTTACCCGACTTGGGCGGTAGGTCAAACGGCCTATTGCTCATTCCCCGACCATGGCATACACGGTTTTAACGCGTTAGGGCAAAGTATAGAAATGCCCACCGCAACTCATAAGCAGAATATCCAATCTCATCTATATAACACAGATGCCGATTCCCTTTCTGCAACGACTTTACCCCCGTCACAGTCTTTCGCTTTTTAAGCGTTACCCAAACCATAGGATGTCATCTTCACTATGAAAATTCGCTACGCTCTCAGTGCTCTTGCATTATCGGTTGTCGCAACGTTTCCAGCTATGGCCGAAAACGATAGTTCACTACAAAAAATTATCACGGCCGCAAAACATGAAGCACCTATTACGGTTTACGCGTCAACTGGAAAAATAGTTAAACAAGCTAAAGCTTTTAGCAAAAAATATGGTCTGAAAGCCGTAGGAGTAAAAGCAAAAGCACCACAAATATTAGAAATTGTCAGCCGAGAAGCTCAAGCTCATAACATTAAAACGGATGTGGCATTCTTATCGGATGCCCCCGCGGGTATCGAGCAGTTGCTGTCTAAAGGTTATGTCGAAAGTTGGCTACCAAACGACATGACGGGCAAGATCCCCAAACAATACCAAGATCCACTGACTGTAGTAATGGCACCAAACGTATGGGCCTACAACACAGCTCAATACGATACCTGTCCAATCACCAATATTTGGCAGCTTACCGAACCGAAGTGGCACGGCAAAATCGCCATGCAAGATCCGTTAGGTAAACCCTCTTACACCGATTGGTTTAATCAGATGGCAACCCACTATGACCAAGCTATCGCACAAGCCTATCAACAAGAGTTCGGGCATCCTTTAAAAACGGATGAAAGTTCAGCGACTGCTGCCTTTGTGAAGGCTCTGGCAGAAAATGTGCCACTTTTGACTCACTCTGACAGTGATGCAGCGCAAGCCATTGGGGCTCCTGATGTAAAAGACAGTTTTGTAGGTCTCATCAGTACCGCTAAATTTCGTAAAAATAAAGACGGCATGAAACTTGGCTTATGCCATGGATTAAAACCATTTATCGGTTGGAACTACCCAAGTCTGGGACTGATCGCAAAAGGGACACATAGCCCAAATACCGCCAAATTATTTATTCATTACATGCTGACCGAAGAAGGAATAAAACCTCAGGCTGTTGACGGCAAAATGTCGACCAACAACACCTTTTCTCTACCAAGTAATGAGGCTTCAGGTATTGAAAAATACCGCTCAGAAATAATGTCTTACCATACTTCCACCGCGGATAGTGACTGGCAAAGCCGCCAAGATTGGCAAGACCTGTGGAGCTTAAGCTACCAACAATAATGATACGACTTAGTAAGTGGTCTCTGCACGATTCACCTGACAACTTACTAAGTTTTCACCGCCTTCGGGCGATGAAATAGCCACTGATTTATACGAGGAAGAACCTTCATTGAACGATGCAATTGATAGTAGAGAAAAAGCTCTTAAAACCGTTATTCTAGAAGCGGGACAGCTTGCGCTTAATCATTTCCACCAGCGCGATCCGCAAGAGATCTCTTTAAAAGGAGCACAAGACTTCCTAACTGAAGCAGATGGCTTAGTTGAAAACCTGATCCGCGATTCCATTTGCAAACAGTTTCCACAGGATGTGGTGTTTGGTGAAGAATCCGGCGGTTTTAACACCGATAGTGATTACCTATGGATTGTCGACCCTATTGATGGCACAGCGAACTTTGCCCGTGGAATCGATCACTTTTGCGTTACCATTGCCCTCGTTTATCGAGCAGAAACCTTACTTGGGGCGATTTATAATCCAGTTACAGATGAGCTCTATTTAGCACGTAAAGGCTATTACGCTCTCAAAAATCAATCCCCATTACACATTGCCAAAACCGCTCATATTGCTAGTAGCTCTTTTGAACTTGGCTGGTCAACAAGGGTTTCTCAACAACGTTATCTCAGTGCTATCGATAACTTACTCACACTAGGAACGAATATTCGCCGCGGTGCCTCTGGCGCACTGGCATTAGCCTGGGTTGCAGAAGGTCGCACTGATGGTTATGCCGAGCTACATATGAATGCTTGGGACTGCTTAGCGGGTTTATTACTGGTTCGCGAAGCGGGCGGATATACCGGGACTTACCCACAAAACTTTGATGAGATCCGATTCGGCGGCCCCGTTTTTGCCGCTGCTCCAGGCGTTGCTCAATCATTGGCTGACGCCTTAGATATTCCTTTATTATCCCAACAATAAGGCTTGATTTTATGACTGTAACAACTCCATCTAAAACCAAACATTACCCACGTCCACCTATTAGCCTTATTGAAAGCAATATTCCTCATTGGGGCGTCAATATTTATATTGGAGGGTCTGTTGGTACCGCAAATCCTGATCTTCTCAAAGAGTTAGATATCAAAATTGTCCTCAACTGTGCAGTCAACCTTGATATTGACTGGGTAGACCAACTTGATCCGAATTACACCGGCGATACTAAGGCATTTGGTGCTGGGCCAGTTCGTTATTACAAGCTCGGCTTGATTGATGGTCCTGGTAACACTGCCGAAATGATTTTAGCGGGTTACTACTTAATGCGTTCAGCCTTAAATCAGACCATTCCGGATAAACCTTCTTATAAAAACCGCGAATTAGGCAATATTTTGGTTAATTGCCGTGGAGGTCGTAGTCGTTCTGTCACTATTGTCGCGTTATTCTTACATCTGGAGATGCCAGAAAAATACCCGACATTAGAAGCCGCTATCGCCCATATTCGTCACACTCGCGAATTGCACCCAGATGAATGGTTTGAAACGCCAAAACCTATGTTGGTTGATTTAGCTAAACAAGCAGTGGCTATGCACCGAGCTATTCGCCAAGTTATTGCAGAATAAACATAAGTAACGAAGTAATCAGAAATCTATGACAAATAAAGCGCCTTTTATTCCTAAATCAATGGCAAGTGCTGCTGAAGTGGCAAAACTTGCTGGTGTCTCTCGCTCTGCAGTATCACGCACCTTCACACCAGGCGCCAGTGTCTCAGAACAAACCAGAGTCAAGGTGATGGATGCAGCAAAGGCGCTAAACTATCATGTCAACCATCTAGCCCGTGGCCTGTCAAAAGAAACCAGCCGACCGGTATGCATTCTCGGCTCTAACCTAAATGCACCATTTCAAGCCCAATTACTCGATACAATCACTCAGCACCTGCAAATAGCCGGACGAGCAGTGATGGTAATCAACACTGCGGGAGGTAAGGAGAGCACTAATGAAGCCTTAAGCCAAACGCTTAATTACCGTGCTTCAGCTACAATTGTTCTTTCTGGCTCTCCAGATAATGAATTTGTCGAAACGTGTTTAAATAGCGGACAACATGTCATCTTGATTAACCGAGGTAATCAGTTTCCACGGGCCGACCATATGGTGATCGATTATCAAGACATCATAGCCGACGCGCATCATCTACTGCAGCAGGCTGGCTGTCGGCGTTTAGCTGTGATCTCATCCACAATTCAATCACCGAGTTTATTAGCTCGTGAACAACGCTTCATGGATCTTGCCAAACAACACCAACAACCGTGTACGTTATTACGAGCAGGCCCAACTGAATACAACACAGGGGCGGAAGCAGCACGACAATTACTCTCCCATCGTCAAAAACCAGATGGCATTTTTTGTGTCACTGATTTGCTCGCCTGTGGATTTATGGATGTGGCTCGCCATGAATTTAAACTGTCGATTCCTAACGATCTCTGCATCATTGGATTTGATGATATTGAACAATCTAGTTGGCAAAGTTACCAATTAACAACCTACCAACAGCCACTCACTCAAATGGCTGCTGCGATTGTCCAACGCTTAACGAAAACATCAGAAGAACCTAACGACCCTGTTACAGAACACTTTTCTGCTATCGCTAAATGGCGTCATACCGTTCGACCATTACCAAACTCTGATTAAGGCCTATCCCAAGCACGTTGAAGTTGATAGCTTCTATGCAAGAACTCATGAGTGACACCCTGAATTCTGCCCCGTTAATAGCTAAGTTGACCACAAAGAAAGTCCATTTTATTACTGGGGAATAGAGTAAAAACAACGTCGGAATGTGTCATTGACTCGGTATTTTTAATGATTAACACGGGCTATTTTTTACTCATACTTGCATTGAATATCTTATTGGCAGCCCTTATCATTCCTTTGAGCTTTATTGAACCCACTTCACATAAGATCAATAGAACTCGCTTTTTCTCGCATTCTCCTGACTTAACTCTGATGAAACTCCGTTACATTTTTTACGCTTGGTAAAGAATCCGACACCTTTCCTTAATCAAATAATGATTATTATATAGATGAGACAATGAAGAAGAGTAATTTGGAGACCAATACCGGTCATCGATTTATTTCGAAAGCGAAAACCGCGTATAAAATCCACATTCATACCCCCGAAGATACCGTATTACACCGCTCCGTCGGTTACATACGTATCGGTGAAAAGCGTGGATTACAGAAAGCCATTCGTATGCGTAATGAACTAGGTTCAGAGATGTGGGGCAAACATTGGCGAAGAATCTTAAAAGATCCCTACTTAATGACTCGCCTTCCGCATAGTCTTGAGCCAAAGATCATCTACAAACCCCGACCAACATTGGAAAACCCAGATTGTCGCGATGCGTGCTACATTGCCGCATGGAGACACTATGATGCAAAAGGGAAATGTACGTTTAAGAGTGTCGTCTGCTCTATAAACAAGCATGGTAAACTCGCTGCCTATAGCAAAACGAAAAAAGCGCTACTTGAAGCTCATAAAGACTACCTTGATATTCTAATCTACATGGGCCGGCTTAATAGTATTGACCTAAAATAATCCTCTTTTGGCATTCATCGGTGTCGGCCTAAGAATCCTTATTGGTATAGATATAAAAAAACCGCAGCCTCTCAGCTACGGTTTTTCTCTTTATAGGTAACGCCTATTATTGTGCGTTTGCTTCACGCTGAGCAATGAACTCTAATGCCATCTTGATACGAGCGATAACACGTTCTTTACCAATTAGCTGCATAGTTGCGTCTACTGATGGTGATTGACCTGCGCCAGTCACAGCAACACGTAGAGGCATACCTACTTTACCCATGCCAACTTCTAGTTCAGCACATACCGCTTCGATAACGCCGTGTAAGCTTTCCGCAGTCCACTCAGTTAGCGCTTCGATTTTGCTCAATGCAAGAGCAAGAGGCTCTTTTGCTACGCCACGTAGGTGTTTTTTCGCTGCTGCTGCGTCGAATTCAGAGAAGTCTTCGTAGAAGTAACGAGATTGAGCAGCAAGCTCAACCAATGTATGAGCACGTTCGCCCATTAGCGCCACTAGCTCAGTCAGTGCTGGACCGTTGTCTTTGTTGATGCCTTGGTGCTCGAAGTGCCATTCAAGGTGACTTGCCACGTACTCAGGTGCAAGCGTTTTGATGTAGTGGTTGTTCAACCATAATAGTTTTTCAGTGTTGAATGCGGATGCTGATTTAGAAATCGCATTCAAGCTAAATAGGTTGATCATCTCTTCTTTAGTGAAGATTTCTTGGTCGCCATGACCCCAACCTAGACGTACTAAGTAGTTGATTAGCGCTTCAGGTAGGTAACCTTCATCGCGGTATTGCATAACAGAAACAGCACCGTGACGTTTAGACAGTTTCGCACCGTCGTCGCCAAGGATCATTGCACAGTGAGCAAAAGTAGGAACTTCTGCGCCAAGTGCTTTGTAGATGTTGATTTGACGAGGTGTGTTGTTGATATGGTCTTCACCACGGATTACGTGAGTGATACCCATATCCCAGTCATCCACTACCACACAGAAGTTGTAGGTTGGTGAACCGTCAGTACGACGAATGATCAAATCATCCAACACACTATTCGAGAACTCGATAGGGCCACGAATTTGGTCATCAAATACAACAGTACCTTCTGTAGGGTTACGGAAACGAATACAACAAGGATCACCCTCTTTTGCCGCTTCGTTTGCTGCTTTGATTTTTGGATGGTTAGCATCGTAGCGAACCAATTCTTTGTTCGCTTCTTGTTCTGCGCGAACTTCATCAAGCAGTTCTTTAGATGCATAACATTTGTACGCTTTGCCTTCAGCAAGTAGCTGATCCACTACTTCGTTGTAACGGTCAAAACGTTTAGTTTGGTAGTATGGACCTTCATCCCAATCTAGACCAAGCCAAGTCATGCCCTCAAGAATCGCATCTACTGCTGGTTGAGTAGAACGTTCTAAATCAGTGTCTTCGATACGCAAAACAAATTCACCACCTTGGTTTTTCGCATATAACCAAGAGTACAGTGCGGTACGTGCACCACCGACATGAAGAAAGCCTGTTGGGCTAGGAGCAAAACGAGTTTTAACCGTCATTATGAATTTACCTTTGTCAGAAGCCTGCGCTAAATCGACAGCGTAAGCGAAATTTGCGCGGTATTCTACCACTGCCTAGGGAATAACGACAAATATCGATTTGACCTAATAACCAACTCTTTTACCTCATTTTCCTTAACAATAGTGTTTAACTCAAACTAGAAGTCCTATTTATCCTTGACCTTACCGTTAGGGTAAGGTTTATGCTGAAACAAAATTGGTCTTGGAGGGAAATTTCATGAGCCATTATTCTCTATCATTAACCGGTCTTCATTGTATGGGCTGCGCGCGTAAACTTGAGCGTCAGTTGAATGAAGATTTCACAGTAGATATTAAAGAACTGTCCCCTACTTTCATCGAATTTGATGCTGAAGCATCACTTGATGGAGTACTAGACAGTGTTGAAACGGCGGGGTTTGGTGCCGGCCATCGTTACGATTTTGCTTTAGAAGGCCTACATTGTGGAGGATGTGTTAATAAACTCACCTCTCACCTAAAAGAATCGGATCAGATTGCTCGTTTAGAGGTAACCACCGAGCATTTAACTCTCGTGACATCTCTTACTGAGCAACAAATCGCAGATAAAGTGGCAGAAGTCGGCTTCACTGCCAAAGCGGCTAATGATGATGCAATGCAACCATCAGAAACTGACACTGTCTCTCAAGCAGATGATGTTACTGTAGAGGAGACCCCTAATACAAAACAGCAGCAAGCTAGCACGATTCATCAAGAAGACGTGGCAACACATCTCTTAGTTAAAGGGATGAGCTGTGCTAGCTGTGTTTCATCAGTTGAAAAAGCCCTATTATCAGTCGAAGGGGTTCATCGCGCGCAAGTAAACCTTGCTGAACAAAGCGCGTTAGTCCTTGCTCGTGAGCAACAACCCGACGCACTGATTAAAGCCATCACTGAAGCAGGCTATCAAGCCGAATGGGTTGATGACCCAGCCGAGCAACAACACAAACAGCAAGAACAACTAGAACAAGTCAAAAAGGAGCACTTGCGTAGTGCTGTGATGGGGCTTGTTTTGGGGGTTCCCCTCATGCTCTGGGGAGTATTCGGGGGTGAAATGATGATCACCTCGGGTTCTGCACAAATTGGTTGGGGAATCGTCGGATTACTCTGTTTAGGACTGCTCATGACGGCTGGCCGCCACTTCTATTCAAGCGCTTGGAAATCATTGACTCATGGCCGAGCAACCATGGATACGTTAGTCGCATTAGGTACTGGCGTCGCATGGCTCTACTCGATTACTGTCGTTCTTATACCCAATGCATTCCCAGATGCTGCACGTCATGTGTACTTTGAAGCCAGTGCGATGATCATCGGTTTGATTTCTTTAGGTCACTATATTGAAGCAAAAGCGAAAGCTCGCACGACACAATCATTACAAGCGTTAATTAATCTGCAACCTCAAGAAGCAACGCTTATTACTGATACCGGTGATGAAGTCATTCGTGTTGATAGCATTGAGCAAGGAATGATGTTACGCATCAAACCAGGGGAAAAAGTAGCAGTTGATGGTGTGGTTATCGAAGGGGATTCCTATGTCGATGAATCTATGCTGACTGGCGAACCTATTCCTACCCATAAGTTAGAAGGTGAACCCGTTTCAGCGGGCACGATTAACCAAGACGGCAGTTTAGTGATTAAAGCGACAGGGATCGGTAGTCAAACCATGCTGTCACGCATTATCCAATTGGTACGCCAAGCACAAAGCAGTAAACCTGCAATAGCTAAGCTCGCCGACCGCATTTCATCGGTATTTGTTCCGGTTGTAGTCGGTATCGCGATCGTTACCGCAGCCATTTGGTACATGGTAGGCCCAGAACCTAAAATCAGCTACATGCTAGTGGCAGCAACAACCGTGCTGATCATTGCCTGTCCCTGTGCGCTTGGTCTCGCTACCCCTTTATCCGTCACCGTTGGGGTTGGTAAAGCAGCCGAACTCGGAATTTTAATTAAAGATGCTAACGTACTGCAATCAGCTAGCCAGATTGATACGGTTGTGTTTGATAAAACCGGAACCTTGACGCAAGGTAAACCCAGTGTTCAATCGGTCGATGTTCTTTCTGGCACTCCAGAAGATTTATTAAAATTGGCCTACGGCCTAGAACAACAGTCAGAACACCCTTTAGCAAAAGCAATTTGCATTTATGCCAAGGAGCAGCAGTTATCCCCGATGGTTACTGAGCAATTTGCTAACCAACGCGGTAAAGGTTTGAGCGCAATGATCAATGGCCAACATGTTCTGATCGGTTCGACGACTTACATTCAAGAACTTGGGATTGAATTAGACAAGGTTCAAACTGCGTTAGAACAATATCAAAACAATGCTTGGACACCGGTATTAATTGCAATAGATCAGCAGATTATTGGCAGTATTGCCATTGCAGATCCGATCAAACCGGAAGCAAAACAAGCGATCACCACACTGAATAATATGGGAATTCACACGGTCATGTTAACTGGTGACCAACAAGGTGTTGCAGACGCTATCGGTCAAGAAATCGGCATTAAGCAAATTATTGCCCAAGTAAAACCGGATGAAAAAGCTGAGCATATTGCTGCTTTACAGCAGTTAGGTCGCAAGGTAGCGATGGCTGGTGATGGAATTAACGATGCCCCTGCTTTAGCGCAAGCAGACATTGGTGTTGCCATGGGCTCGGGGAGTGATGTCGCCATTGAAAGTGCTCAGATGACACTATTGAACTCATCTCCGGCCGCCATTGCTAATGCTATTGAGCTATCAAAAGCAACGGTAAAAAATATTCATCAAAACTTATTTGGTGCGTTTATTTACAACACTATTGGTATTCCTATCGCTGCAGGTGTGCTATATCCTGCTTTTGGGTTTATGCTCAGCCCTGTTATTGCAGGGGCAGCGATGGCATTGTCTTCAATCACTGTCGTGAGCAATGCTAATCGTTTAAGGTTATTTAAAGTACAAAACTAACCTTGGTGTACTTACTGATTTTTAAAGTAAAATGGCGATATTGATACATCGCCATTTTTTTCACACCTGCTATGCTACTCTGCCCTATTTAAAGCAATATTTATCAATTCAGGAAGAATTATGTCGCTGAGCTTACGCCTCATTGCTAGTCTGCTTGCCATTGTCACCACAGTGACTAAAGCAGAACCTCTCTATTGGCACATTTCCAAGGGTGATTTAAATATTTACGTGATCGGCTCTGTCCATGTGGGAAATGAATCCATGTACCCACTACCTAAAGTGATCACTGAGTCTTTAGCACATGGTGATGGCCTCATTACAGAGGCTGATACACGCAACGCAAATCAGGTTAACTACCCACCACAAACGGTTCGTAGTGATGAAGTACTGACTGCAAAACAATTAAAGAAGCTCGATAGAATCACTAAGAAACTGGGACTAAATAGCCAGCGTTATCGCGCAATGTCCCCTTGGGTTACAGCCATTTCGATTCAAAATGTACATCTAGAACAACTCGGGTATCAATCTCGTAACGGGATTGATAATCACCTTATCGGACAAGCAACAAAAGACAATATCCCAGTCATTGGTTTAGAAACCCTACAATTTCAGATCAACTTACTGACAAAGCAAGATCAACAAGGTAAAGAGCTGTTGGTCTCTATGTTGGATGAATGGCAAACCAGTACTGCGACTATGCAATGTTTAGTTCAAAGTTGGAAAGCAGGTGACAAAAAAAACTTATTGCGCTTTGCTCAAGCGGATTCTATGCCAAACCAAATGAAACAGAATGTACTAAGCAACCGTAATCAAGACTGGGCAGATAAAATAAACTCGAAGACTTTTTTGCCCAATCAAAATGGTCACTACGTAATGGTGGTGGGTATGTTGCACCTCATCGGCGAAGGAAATGTTTTATCACTACTTGAAAAACAAGGATTTAAAGTAGAGCGCCTCAATCGTTCCAGCCAAGCAAACTGTGATTTTCCTAAATAGGATTGAGCTCGAAACACGACTCTGCGTTAAAAACAAAAGGCCCCCCAACCTAAGGTGCTGGGAATCNATNATTCCTAAATGCAAAAAGCCCTGACATTGCTGTCAGGGCTTCTTTAAATATGGTCGGTGAAGAGGAATTCGATGCGACTGGGCTTCCAGCCCCCGACCCAAGATGCTGGGAATCAATCATTCCTAAATGCAAAAAGCCCNGACATTNCTGNCAGGGCTTCTTTAAATNTGGTCGGTGAAGAGGAATTCGATGCGACTGGGCTTCCAGCCCCCGACCCAAGATGCTGGGAATCTAACATTCCTAAATGCAAAAAGCCCCGACATTGCTGTCGGGGCTTCTTTAAATGTGGTCGGTGAAGAGGGATTCGAACCCCCGACCCTCTGGTCCCAAACCAGATGCGCTACCAAACTGCGCTATTCACCGAGATATCGCTCAACCGGAATGTTTATTACCGGGAACGGATGCGTATATTACTCATTCTTTTCTGCGGTGCAAGACTTTTATTGAAAATAAAATCCGTTCGTTCAAAATACACGCAACCCAAGCAAAATGTGACTAAATTCCCACCGTTTCATGTTGAATCTCCGACAATTCATCGCGTTTGATCTAGATCAGTGTTGCTCTGACCGGGACAATTTAACGTAACATTCGTCTTCGATACTTTGGAAGCAAAGCGCCTGCTACCCCCTCCAGATTGGCAATTCTGTGGGTTAACTCGGTGATAATGGATATTCTCGATTATCTGGTTGTCTTTCTTCAACACAAAGTCCTGAACGACAAATCTCCTCACTAGATCGCTTAGCACCTATTGAAAAATAGAGTGACGCTACGCACCGGAGTAGACCTTTTTCTGCTCCGGTTTTTTATTGTGCGAATGATCAAATTGCGTTTTCGATTGGTATACTCTTGATTATGTAGTTGCTAATGTCGAGATGCCTTCCTATGTCTCAAGATGATTTCGAGCTATTTCAACAAATGATGGGCGATGTTAAACCGCTTAAAACCAATGATGTTGCTGAACATCAAAAAACAATTCAAGTCACAGACGCGCAACTGGCACGGCGAGAAGCGGCCACTAGCCTAGATGAACGTGACTCGGATTATTTATCCCTTGATAATGCACCAATGATCAAACCGGAAGATCTCATTGAGTTTAAACGGGATGGTGTACAAGATGGTGTATTTCGAAAACTGCGTTTAGGCAAATACCCGATCCAAGCACGACTTGATTTGCATCGTAAAACCTTAAAGCAAGCAAGAGATGAAGTGGTGAATTTTCTTCGTCAATGCATGCGAATGGATATAAGAACCGTCATCATTGTTCATGGTAAAGGAGAACGTTCTAACCCTCCGGCATTGATGAAAAGCTATCTATCATATTGGTTAACCCAAATAAAAGAAGTGCAATGCGTTCATAGTGCTCAGCGTTTTCATGGAGGAACAGGAGCGGTATACGTTTTATTGCGTAAGAGTAATGATAAAAAACTGGAAACACGCGAACGTCATCAAAAACGACTTGGCTGAAAACTAAGAACTGTTAGAATGCGCGCTCTTTTGAGAAAGAGCGCTGACCGTGTAGCTCTTTATTCGTAATGTTATACGCCGGAGATTGTCCATGTCACAGCCTGCTGAAAAGCGCCTCAATAAATACATCAGTGAAACTGGCTTTTGCTCACGCCGCGAAGCGGACAAGCTGATCGAACAAGGCCGTGTCACAATCAATGGCCAGCGTCCAGAAATGGGCACCAAAGTGTCACCAACAGATGAAGTGTGTGTGGATGGCAAAGTGGTGGGCAATAAAAAACAACGCCCAATCTATATTGCATTGAATAAACCCACAGGCATTACTTGTACAACTGAACGTGATATCCCAGGTAACATTGTTGACTTTATTGGTCACTCACAGCGTATTTTCCCCATTGGTCGTTTAGATAAACCCTCTGATGGTCTTATTTTTCTGACCAATGATGGCGATATCGTGAATAAGATACTGCGCGCAGGTAACAATCACGAAAAAGAGTACGTCGTCCGTGTTAATAAACCAATTAGCGACGAGTTTATTAAGAATATGTCCACTGGTGTCAATATTCTTGATACGGTAACCCTTCCTTGCCAAGTCACAAGGGAAACCAAATTCAGTTTTCGTATTGTATTAACTCAAGGACTTAATCGTCAGATTCGTCGTATGTGTGAAGCGTTGGGCTATGAAGTATTTAAACTACGTCGAGTACGTATTATGAATATTTCGCTTGATGGATTACCCAATGGTGAATGGCGCTACTTAAGTGACGAAGAAGTCTCAGAGATACTTGCGATGTGTGAAGATTCGAGTGGTACAGAAGAGGCGTCAAAACAAACGGTTCAAGGCCAAAAGATTCGCCGTGCAACACACGCTAAAGTGTTTGATAGCAGAGAAGAAAACCAAACGTCTAAAGCACGTCGTAATCAAAAAGCTAGAACTTATCGCGGTAATAATGCCGACGAATTTCGTCATGCACCTAACTCTAAAAAAGGTCGTGAGCGTAATAACACCAATGCTCATAAATCAACAGGAAAGCCAGCTCAGCAGCGCCGTTCTAATGACAACACCACACCTCGAAAAAAGGTTGGCGGTACATTGAGTTTAAAAAAATAGATGCAGATGAACCTTAGCGCTTAATAGGTTTTTGGCATTAAAAAAGGAGCAAGATGCTCCTTTTTTATTAATCACAAAATCAGTGTTATTTTGTGCCAAAAATCTTATCGCCTGCATCACCTAAACCAGGAACAATATAGCCTTTGTCATTCAACTTTTCATCAATGGCAGCAGTATATAGCTCGACATCTGGATGCGCTTTTTCAAGTGCTTCAAGACCTTCTGGAGCAGCAACAAGAACTAAGACCTTGATATGATCACAACCATGCTCTTTTAGCAGGTCAATAGTCGCAATCATAGAACCACCAGTTGCTAACATTGGATCAACAACCAACGCCATACGCTCATCGATATTAGTCGCAAGCTTATTAAAGTATGGAACTGGCTCTAATGTGGTTTCATCACGATAGACACCAACAACGCTAATACGAGCACTTGGGATATGCTCTAACACGCCATCCATCATACCTAAACCAGCACGTAGAATTGGAACAACTGTAACTTTTTTACCTTTAATTTGGTCGATTTCTACCGGCCCCATCCACCCTTCGATGGTTACCTTTTCTGTTTCAAAGTCTGCAGTTGCTTCGTAAGTGAGAAGACTGCCAACTTCTGTGGCTAACTCACGAAAACGTTTAGTGCTGATATCACCTTCGCGCATCAAACCAATTTTATGTTTTACTAGCGGGTGTTTTACTTCAACAACTTTCATTTCCATCTCCGGCATAATTTAAACAAACCTTCTGATTATACACAGATTCGTTGTTGATTTATATTTTCTCTCCATATATCAACCTAAGTCTCTATTGCATCAATAAAAAAGATTAATAATTTCTACCACTATGCTTCGGCAGGATGCATAAAAATCTTATAAAAAATCCGACGCAAACGTTTTCCTTTTTGTTTTAAGCCCTGTAGAATAGCGCCGTTTCCATATCCAACTAGACCGAGGAATTTCCCCGTGAGCGGTAATAACACTTCTTTAAGCTACAAAGACGCTGGTGTAGATATTGATGCAGGCAACGAGCTTGTTAATCGTATTAAAGGTGCAGTAAAACAGACACGTCGCCCAGAAGTAATGGGTGGTATCGGTGGTTTTGGTGCTCTGTGTGAACTACCAACGAAATACAAGCAACCTGTTTTGGTTTCAGGTACAGATGGTGTAGGTACTAAACTACGTCTTGCTTTAGATATGAAAAAGCACGATACCATTGGCATCGACCTTGTTGCTATGTGTGTGAACGACCTTATCGTTCAAGGTGCAGAACCACTGTTTTTCCTTGATTACTATGCAACGGGCAAACTCGATATTGATACAGCTGCAGACGTTGTATCTGGTATCGCGGATGGTTGTCTACAAGCAGGCTGTGCACTTATCGGCGGTGAAACTGCTGAAATGCCAGGAATGTACGAAGGCGAAGATTACGACGTTGCTGGTTTCTGTGTTGGTGTTGTTGAAAAAGAAAACATCATTGATGGCACTAAAGTAGCTGCTGGTGATGCACTTATCGCTGTAGGCTCTAGCGGTCCTCACTCAAATGGTTACTCTCTAGTTCGTAAGATTCTCGAAGTATCTAAAGCGGATAAAAACGAGCTATTGGACGGAAAACCTGTCGGTGAACATCTGCTTACTCCAACCAAGATCTACATCAAATCAGGTCTAAAATTGGTTGAAGAACATGACATTCACGCTATTTCTCATATTACTGGTGGCGGCTTCTGGGAAAATATCCCACGCGTTCTTCCTGAAGGAACTAAAGCTGTTATCGATGGAAATAGCTGGGAATGGCCTTCAATTTTCAAATGGTTACAGGAAAAAGGTAACGTTGATACTCACGAAATGTACCGTACCTTTAACTGTGGTGTTGGTCTAGTGATTGCTCTTCCTGCCGACCAAGCCGATGCTGCCGTCGAACTTTTACAAAAAGAAGGTGAAACTGCGTGGGTAATCGGTACAATTGCGACAGCAGAATCTAACGAAGGTCAAGTAGAGATAAATTAACCTATGAAAAGTGTAGTTGTTTTAATTTCAGGAAATGGTACTAACTTACAAGCGATCCTTGATGCTTGTGATTCAAGCATTAAAGACGGTAAGGTGACGGCTGTTTTTTCTAATAAAGCAACGGCTTACGGGTTAGAACGTGCAAAAAAAGCAGGTGCAGAACCAGTATTTCTTGACGCAAAAGCCTTTGATACTCGCGATGCTTACGATCGCGAGTTAATGCGTCAAATGGATGAATTTAATCCAGACCTAGTGGTACTTGCTGGCTTTATGCGTATCTTGAGTGGTGAATTCGTTCGCCACTATAAAGGTCGAATGATCAACATTCACCCTTCTCTACTACCTAAATACCCAGGCTTAAATACCTATCAACGTGCCATTCTAGCTGGTGATGAAGAGCACGGAACGAGTGTGCATTTTGTCACCGAACAGCTTGATGGAGGTCCTGTTATCCTTCAAGCAAAAGTGCCTATCTTTGATGAAGATACAGTGGAAGTCTTAACTGAACGTGTTCAAGCCCAAGAGCACCGTATCTACCCATTGGTTGTACAATGGTTTGTCGAAGGTCGTTTAGACATGAAAGATGGCAAAGCTTACTTAGATGGCAAAGCGTTAGGTATTCACGGCCACGCATACGAATAAATATAATTCGTTATTGTAAGAATAAAAAAAGGTTGGTACTCACGTATCAACCTTTTTATTTTGTCCTGACTATACCTATGCTTTACATTCTTAACAGAACCAATCTTATTCTAATAGCTCTGTCGGCGCTTGATTTCCTGGTTTTGGTGCAGCAAATGGAACATCTTTCAAGTCGTCCATATTGGTGGCAATACGCTTTCCAAAATGAAACAGACCATATTCTCCCGGCTTCATGCGTTGCCAGTTTTCATTACCAGTTAATGGTTGAGTAGCGATAACCGAGACGACGTCTTCAGGAGTCGTTTCTTCTTGGAAATTAACCTCGACATCTTCATCAAGCAAAGTAGCATTACCAAAAGGCGCTTGACGAGTAATCCAATACAAATGATTGGTGCAATAGGTCATCAGATATTCACCATCTGATAACAGCATATTGAATACGCCCTTCTCTTTTAACTGATCGCACAGTGCTGCCACATAACGGAACACATCAACCATATCTTTCGGCGTTTCAGGAAATCTCCTTTCCATCTGTTCCAATAACCAACAAAACGATTTTTCACTGTCTGTTTGGCCAACCGGACGGTGGTTACCCGTTGGTAAGTCTTGATAATCGGTGAGCTGACCATTATGCGCAAAGGTCCAGTAACGCCCCCATAACTCGCGAGTAAAAGGGTGGGTATTTTCTAAACTGACACCGCCTCGATTAGCTTGGCGTATATGGCTAATCACAGCCCGGCTTTTGATTGGATAACTTTGGACAAGCTGAGCAATTTTAGATTGGCAACTTGGGGCAGGATCTTTAAAAGTGCGAAAACCTTTGCCTTCGTAAAAGGTGATTCCCCAACCGTCTCGATGAGGACCTGTACGCCCCCCTCGTTGAATTAGGCCGGTAAAACTGAAACAGATATCTGTAGGCACGTTCGCGCTCATGCCAAGCAATTCACACATGGTTTAAATTACTCCTCACTTTAAACCATCATTCAAACTGAAATAGAGGCCGAAAAAATCGGCCTGTTTGTCAGTTCCATAGCAGCGATTAAGCCATTTCTTTTTCAATCAACTGAATAACGATATGGATAATTTTAATATGGATTTCTTGAATACGGTCAGCATAACCAAAGTGTGGTACGCGGATTTCAACATCAGCATAACCCGCCATTTTACCGCCATCTTTACCCGTTAATGCGATGGTTTTCATGCCTTTTGCTTTTGCCGCTTCAATCGCTTTTAAAATGTTACCCGAGTTACCTGAAGTAGAAAGACCAAACAAGACATCTCCTTTTTGACCAACCGCTTCGACATAACGAGAAAACACGAAATCATACCCAAAATCGTTACTCACACATGATAAATGGCTCGGATCAGAAATCGCAATACCTGGATAACCCGGGCGATTTTCACGGTAACGACCCGTTAGCTCTTCAGCAAAATGCATAGCATCACAATGAGAACCACCATTACCACACGATAGTACTTTACCACCCTGTTTAAATGAGTCAGCAATTAACTTTGCCGCAGCTTCGATTTGCTGAATATTATGTTCATCACTCAAAAACTTGTTTAGCACATCGGCAGCTTCGGTTAATTCGTTCTTGATTAAATCATGGTACATAGGGATCAGTCTCTTTATTATTCACTGTAAGGTGGTTTTGCTCATAGAGAACAAAGCGGTCAACGCCGAAGAGTTTACCCGAAGGAAAACGGCTGTCGATAGCTAACACCAAAGATTTACCTAATTTCACTATTTTTGGACAATTAAAAAGCAATTATATAGAAAGGCTAAAACTCGTATTAGCAAAACAGAATGAGTACTGCACACTACTTCTTCGGCATATCTAATTGTAGCTCGGGCTGCAATGCTTTTTTCGCTTTGATTTTGCGCACAACAAACCAAACGAGTAATGCGAGAAGGATGACGACCACATTCCCGATAGCGATCATCATAATGCCACGTTTTCGTGCATCAGATCGGGCTTGCAACTGTGCTTTTTCCAACTCAATTTTCTTTCGCTCAGCCGCTTCTTTTTCCTGCATTAATCGGGTCTGCTCGAGATCAACTTCATGGACGATACTGTAGCTCTGTTCGCTAATAGGGAAGACTAGTGGGCGCTTGGAAGCCAAATCGTTAGCATACAGAGTACCAGACCACGTATACTGGCCATATTCACCAGAATTGGGAATATTGACCGATACTTTTAAAGAATCAGGTTCTGATTGACCATCAAAATGACTCATTGCCCCTTTGGGATCTTTATGATCAATTTGTGTAGCAAGTGAGCCAGGCTCTAACATTCCTTGTTCACCACTTAATACAATTTGATGCGGTTGATTCACCTGTCGCGATTGGATGAAAGTCGCTTCGTATGGCGTTGGATAAACGAGAACTTCGCTCTCTTGTGCTCGGAGAAAAACACCATTACCTGACGTAATGCGCACACGATACTTACCGGGTTTGGAATGAATTTTCAATCCAACCGTAAATACCCCATCCCCCGCTTTTTCATCCAAACCTCGCCCATCATCTTCAAACTCACCAATAACATCAGGAATAGGACGAGCTTCTTTCGCCAATGCGGCTTCATTCTCGATAAATTTAGTAAATGTTACTTTCAATTTTACGCGATCTAAGAAATCTCTTAATTGCAGCGGCTTATCATCCGAAGTTAAACGAGCAGTAAATTTAATTTCTTCACCTTGGTAAACACGGTCAGGAAATGAATCTGAGGACAACTTTAAGTTAGAGATAAGCTTAATATGATTTTCTGGTGTGACTTTACCTACCGCTTGCCATGGCCCTGGCATCGGCTTTTCTATCGAGATAATATCTATTGAAGGCTCTTGATACCAACGTACATTATCAGGCGCTTTCCATGCGTAATATTTATGCCCATCTGGGCGAACAAGGACAACAGGGCGCGACGATTTCTCGCGATAGATAACGAACGTAATCTGGTCGATACTAGGATCGACTCTAAACCGGTTATCTAACAGATGAATGACTGAGGGTCCAGCAGCCCAAATATTGAAGCTGATCACCAACGTCAAAAATCCTGTTATCCCCTTCCACATATTTACTGACCCCAGAGGCTATTATCCACTAACTTCATTCTTTCTTCGTGTGCTTGAACTTCATCGGCCGAGGCATACAAAACCTTTAGTGGTTTTCGATCAGAAGCGACTCTTTTTATTGAGTTTGCTCCCATTTCTCCTCCGTCCTGAGCGCCAGCATTAAATTGCATGGATGTCTGGCCACCTGTCATCATTAAGAATACATCGGCCAAGATTTCCGCATCGAGCAACGCCCCGTGAAGAGTACGATGTGAGTTATCTATACCATAACGTTCACACAATACGTCCAAGTTGTTCCGTTTCCCTGGGAAGATTTTCTTCGCCATTGCCAAGGTATCGGTAACTTTACATAGGTCATCCGTTTTAACCGCGGCTCCACTGAGTTTAGCAAACTCATAATCCATAAAGCCCACATCGAAGGGCGCGTTATGAGCAACTAACTCTGCTCCACGAATAAATTCGAGAAATTCTTCATGCACCTCTTTATAGAGGGGTTTATCCACTAAGAATTCATCAGTAATACCATGGATTTCGATCGCTTCTTCTTGGATTGTGCGATCGGGTTTTAAATAGACGTGAAAATGTTTTCCGGTCAGTTTACGATTAATGATCTCTACCGCACCGATTTCAATAATCCGATGCCCTTCGTAGTGAGGTCCACCTTCGCGGTTCATACCTGTGGTTTCAGTATCGAGAACCACAATGCGGTTGTATTCTGAATTGCTGCTAGTATTCATTACAATATATATGTCAGACTATGCCAATTGTGTGCGTTAACCAATAGTATCAAATCATGAAGAAACAGGTGGAAATTTTCACTGATGGTTCTTGTTTAGGTAATCCCGGACCTGGTGGTTACGGAATCGTCATGCGCTATAAGCAAGTGGAAAAAACATTATCCAAAGGGTACAAGCTTACAACCAATAATCGTATGGAAATGCTGGCAGCGATTGTTGCGTTGCAATCTTTAAAAGAGCCCTGCCATGTGATTTTAACCACGGATAGCCAATATGTTCGTCAGGGCATAACTCAGTGGATCCATAATTGGAAAAAACGCAATTGGAAAACTGCGGATAAAAAACCCGTCAAAAACGCGGATTTATGGAAAGCATTAGACCAAGAAACCGAGCGCCATAAAATCGATTGGCACTGGGTTAAAGGACATGCAGGGCATCGAGAAAACGAAATGTGTGATGAACTGGCTCGAACCGCTGCAGAAAATCCGACAGAAGAAGACCACGGTTACCAACCCAATTAATGTCCTACTCCCCAAATAGCTATCTATTTGGGGTTTACTTTAATGACTTTCTGATGACGTATCACACGATGTTGAGTGGTACTTTCCAGAATCCTCAACTCGATAATTTAACCCCACAGGATAAAACCGACGTTTAAAACGCCAATGAGGTTTAATCGGTTGCAATGGGTAAGTGCGCTTTTTCGCAACAATAAAGTACAAACAACCAAATGATGACGCCCAGTGCCCCATGGAACTCTCTAACCAAGTCCACATCGCACGATATTTATAAATGGGAAACACAGCGTATTGGTCACAGGTGAGCACTTGATAATTGAGTAAACCCAGCCAATCTTTGATTCGATTCGGGGTAAACATGCGTCCGCTCCATGGCAAATTATTTTTTCTCCATGGTAATAACCGGCTCATTCCAATCCAACTGACAGGATTAAAGCCAGTAATAATCACGCAACCATCATCGATCAAAACTCGGTCAACCTCGCGCAACAAGCGATGTGGGTCATTACAGTAGTCGAGTTGATGAGATAAAATAACAGCATCAATGCTTTTTTCGAGAAAAGGCAACTCATAACTATCGGCAATCACCGTATGCAGCGAGTTTTCAATATCCATATGAACTTGGTGTTGAATATTGCAGTTACTACTGGCAAGCTCACAACTCAAACCACCTAATTTGAGCAAGTGATAGCCAAACAGTTTCGGACACCATTCATCAAGGCGCATTTGGATAGTTTCACTGACCCACTGGCCATTTTTCAACTGTGACCAAGAGTGGGGATGCTCAATATTACGTTTACTGCGTGCTGGTTTCATTGCTAACTCGCTTCACCTAGGCGACTGGAGATAACTCATGTTACATATCAAAAGCATACCTGCATTTAACGATAATTACATCTGGCTGATTCAAAATAGCGATCAGCGTTGTGCTATCGTCGATCCCGGAGACGCGAAACCGGTATTAGCCTACTTGAAAGAACATCAACTCACTCCAGAAGCGATCCTGATTACGCACCACCATCATGATCATATTGGTGGCGTTCCTGACATTGTTCACCATTACCCAGACATTAATGTTGTTGGGCCAAAACAGGAACCAATCCCTACCCTAACCCATCCTGTGCAAGATGGCGATCAAATCGAATTATTTGACGTTCGTTTTACCGTACTGGAACTACCAGGACACACTCTTGGTCATATAGGGTATGTTGGTGATGACAAGCTATTTTGTGGCGATGTGCTATTTTCTGCAGGGTGTGGCAGAGTTTTTGAAGGTACGATGGAGCAGATGTTCAATTCTCTTAACAAGCTACTGACACTGCCTGACAATACCGAGGTGTATTGCGCTCATGAATACACCACCAGCAACATTGCATTTGCAATGGCAGTTGAACCGGATAATCAAGAACTTAAACATTATCGCGATGATGTTATTCGCCTAAGAGCACAAGATAAAATAACATTGCCAACAACAATAAAAACTGAAAAAAACATTAATCCATTTTTACGCACTGAGGCGGCAACCATTGTAAAATCAGTGGCTAACCGCACATTAAATGCTGAGCCTTTGTCGATATTTACAGCGCTACGTGAGTGGAAAAACGAATTTTAACGTTTTCTTACTTGTAATAAAGTCTGTACGACAAGTATTATCAGCAGCCAAATTAGAAAAAAGGCTGTCTTACATGCGAGTACATTTCAGTTGGGTATTGGCTCTGCTGCTTGCCGGTTGTCAAATTACCCAGCCAGAGAACCAAACAACACCTGAGACTAATGGAGACTCTTCATCTCAGTCTGATAGCGTAACAGAGTCTTCTGCTGTACAAGCAGAGCATGATACAGCTGCTATTCATAAACCGAAGGTTGCCACGCCACAAGAGCAAAGCGACCTTTGGAAACGTATTGGTATGCAATTAAAGATCGGTATTCCTAATAACCGTTCTGTTGCTTATTACCGTACTTGGTATCTAAAACATCCCAAACACCTAGAAATCGTTGCTCAGCGTGCGAAGCCATTCTTGTATTTGATTACTCAAAAAATCGAAGACCGAGGCTTACCATTAGAGCTCGCACTACTTCCTATTGTTGAAAGTGCATTTGATGCATTTGCTTACTCACATGGCAGCGCAGCTGGCCTGTGGCAGTTTGTACCGAGTACTGGCAAAATGTATGGTCTTGAGCAAAACTTTTGGTATGACGGTCGTCGTGACGTTGATGCTGCGACAGATGCCGCTCTAGATTATCTATCTGTGTTGGGCAAACGCTTCGACGGTGACTGGTATCAAGCAATCGCTGCCTATAATAGTGGCGGTGGTACAATCTCTCGAGCAATTCGCAAAAATGAGCGATTAAATAAGCCCACCGATTTTTTCTCCTTGGATCTACCAAAAGAAACCACGGGATATGTACCTAAGTTACTCGCTTTGGCTGATATCGTGGCACACCAGAAAAAATACGGTATCGATTTACCAGAGATTCCAAACGAACCAGTATTACAGCTCGTTGATCCCGATGAGCAGCTCGATCTCGCTATTGCTGCAAAATATGCGGGTATGAGCGTTAAGGAGCTCCAAAGCTATAACCCCGCTTATAATCAATGGGCAACAGCGCCAAATGGACCTCATCAATTACTTATCCCTGTTGGAAAAGTCACGACCTTTGACAAAAACCTTGCCGAAAACCAAGGCGATGGTATGAAGTTGATTCGTTACAAAGTTCAATCGGGTGATACGTTGAGTGTGATCGCAGCAAAACACAAAACAACGACTAAGGTGATCGAAACGGCGAACAGCCTATCAAGTAACGTGATTCGCGTCGGACAGTATTTGATGATTCCGACATCGGTAAAAGATCCGAAAGCCTATGCGTTAACAGCCAGTAACCGATTGAAGAGATTACAATCTCTCGCTCGTGGTCAATATAAGATAGATCATGTAGTACAAAGCGGTGAGAGCTTATGGACAATTGCCCGCCAAAATAATGTGTCATACCGTTCACTCGCCAAGTGGAATGGGATGAGCCCGCTCGACACATTACGTTTAGGGCAAAAACTGGTCATTTGGAAAACCAGCTCAGATGGCGCAATCATCCGTACAGTGTTCTACCATGTACGCAGCGGTGATTCACTCAGCACCATCGCACAACGATTTAAAGTCAAAACCAACGACATCATTCAATGGAATGATTTGGCGAATGAGAAATACCTGCAGCCGGGTCAAAAATTGAAACTCTACGTTGATGTCACCAAAGTGAGTGTTTAATACCTAAAAGAAAAGAGCCCTGTTGGGCTCTTTTCTTATATAGAGTTTAAACGATTAGCGTAATCGGAACGCCACCTGTAATGGGTTATGATCGGATGCATCACTTTTCGGCGCTTCAGCGTTAACTAAATCTAATCCTCGATAAAACACATGATCCAGAGCTAAACCATTAAAAAAGGTCACGCGGTTATCGGGAGAAAACGACACTTCCTCAAGACCAATCTTATGAAAAGCCTGCGTCAAGATATGCATGCGTCTTGAACTCCAACTATTAAAATCACCAGCAAGAATAATAGGTCCTCGATGGTGTCCTAATCGCTCTAATAGACGTTCAATTTGCGCCTCGTACTCGGCCGTGCCATACGTAAAATTAACCGCATGCAAGTTGACACTCGCTAATGTTTCTCCATTACTTAATGGGTATTCAGCATAGATACCAGATTTAGGTAAACGTAACCAAGGTTCTACCTCAGTGTAAGCGCAGGCGAGCTTGGGCATCACTTTCGAAAGGTTAAGCACCCCAGTCGATTCACCAAGAACCCTAAATGCATTGGCTTGGGCACCATCCCAATTATTAGCAGAAATCCAATTTTTTAAAGGCTCGGTCATACTCGCTTCTTGTAGAAACAATAAATCCGCCTGTTGGCTGTATTGAGTTAACGCTTGCGCCCAATTGTCGCGATTCTGCTTGTAAATATTCCAGACTAAGACATTGAGTTGACCAGCCCTATCGACCGCCTGTTCTGGATGACCTTGATAACAGACGAGTGGCTGCTCCTCACCTTCATCGTTGATGGTAAGTAATTGAGGGTGTTTAGGAATAGAAAAAATGGTCAGAAAACTGCTAACACCAGAGCCTATTAGCAGCAAACTAGAAAAGAATAAATAACGTTTTCTCATAATACCTACACTTCATTAGCAGGAAGGCAAGCCTTCCTGCTAATTGCGTCGCTGAGCCCGTTATCCATATTCCCCTAATAAGGGGGATAAGCTCATACCGCTAAAGGAGTTTAGATAGCTTCCTCATCTTCTTCACCAGTACGGATACGTACGATACGTTCCACTTCTGTGATGAAGATTTTGCCATCACCAATTTTACCAGTCTGAGCAACTTCGATAATGGTGTCAACACACTGATCAACCACATCGTCACCCACGACGATTTCCAATTTTACTTTAGGTAGAAAATCCACCATATATTCAGCGCCACGGTATAACTCAGTATGACCTTTTTGACGACCAAAACCTTTCACTTCTGATACTGTCATACCCGTAATACCAACATCCGCTAATGCTTCGCGAACGTCATCAAGTTTAAACGGCTTGATAATCGCTTCAATTTTTTTCATGTTCGTCCCTTAAACTTCATACACTTGCCGGCATTATTATCTAGCCTAGGCAAACAATCAACGAAAAAGCCTGAACCAAGGTCAGGCACTAGATAACTTTATTCAATTGGCTGATATTGAACACCTAAGTGTTATTTTAAACTCGCAAAATACGCAGCTAGGTTTTCAATATCATCATTACTCAAAATCGACATTTGCGCCTGCATCATATTTGCTAGGCCGCCTTTACGCTGTTTCTTCTTGTAAGCTTGCATCGAAGACACAAGATACTGCTCGTTTTGACCTTTTAAACTTGGATATCCCGGAATAACAGCGACACCATTCGCACCATGGCAACCTAAACAGCCAGCCGCTTTTTTCTGTCCCGCTGCAATATCACCAGCCATTGCGTAACCTGCAAATACCGTGCTCATAATTGCTAAACTTAGCGTGAATACTCTCATTGCTTCACCTTTTTTTTATTTTATGTAAAGTTTGCCACGTTATGTGCAGATTTATCCCAGATGAGCTCACACTCCTGACCATAAAAATCACGGCTAACAAATAATCCTGCTATGGCGATAACTTGTTGTTGATAAAGTAGAATAGGTAACCTTCGACGTAACCAGCTTGGCACACCATATTCTTGATATAATTTTTTTAATTTGCGACTTCCAACTCGGCCATATGGACAAGCAGACAAACCAGTCGGGTCAAAAATAATATCCACTGACTTGCACTCTTTCGGCAATGCTATTTGCCCCTTTCCTGTGCGAATCAGTTGTAAGCTACCTAAAGAGTCGGGTAATACGACTGGCTGCTCTAACGTTAGCCGATCAGACCACTGCGAAATATCTCTTTGATGTGCAACGCAATACAAACGCTGCTGAAAACGACGAATATCATACTGACCT
This sequence comes from Vibrio eleionomae, assembly GCF_009874545.1. Taxonomy (NCBI): domain Bacteria; kingdom Pseudomonadati; phylum Pseudomonadota; class Gammaproteobacteria; order Vibrionales; family Vibrionaceae; genus Vibrio; species Vibrio eleionomae. The sequence goes on from NZ_WEKT01000001.1 coordinate 55,266, forward strand.
AAGGTTAATATGGGGTTGGCATCTAGGCTAGCTAACGCCACTTCATACCATATCATTTCAGTATGCTGCCGGCTTGGCATTGGTTGATTTAGCTGTTTTAACCAATAGCGGCATAATTGAAGTCTCACTTGCTCAGTACAATCTTGTAATTTTTCAATCGATAAGCTGCCATCTGAATAGAGCGCCTGATCCAGTTTATCGGCCAGTAACTCTTCAAGTAATAACTCTTGTTGAGCGCACAACTCAGCACTGCGCAGTACGGCTTGATGAAAGCCACTCCAGCGCTGCGTTAATAAAGGTACAATCTGATGACGCAAGAAATTCCGGTCAAAGCGCTCATCTTGATTACTTTCATCACTTACCCACTCTAGATGATGCTCATGAGCAAATGCTTCAATTTCACTGCGAGTCACACCTAATAAAGGACGTAACAACTGCCCCTGAGCAAAAGGCCCTAGGGCTCCCATGGAAGAAAGCCCTTTAGGGCCACTGCCGCGTTTTAACGCGAGCAAAAACGTTTCAATTTGATCATCGGCATGCTGGCCAAGCAATAAACAGTCACCATGAGATACATGCTTAGATAACGCGGCATATCGAGCCTCTCTAGCCACACGCTCTAAGCTCTGTCCGGACGAAAAATCTAAACTCACCTTTTCAACAACAACCGGAATACCAACCTTTTTACCCCAGCACACACACTGCTCTGCCCAATCATCGGCATGAGCACTGAGTCCATGATGAACATGTACGGCTAAACAATCGATCTTATGTGTATCACGATACTGAGCAAGCAGAGTTAAAAGAACATGAGAGTCTACTCCGCCACTAAAAGCAACGACCGCTTTATTTGGCGCAATATTACCCAGTTGTTCTGCAAAATAAGAGTAGAGTTCGGTCATTAAGTGTCAGTAATGAAATCAAATATATGAGCAAGTGTACCGCGTTGACTGGAAAACAAAAAGGGCTGGACTTAGTCCAACCCTTTGACATTTTTGTTCGAGTCATACTGCGGTGTATGACAAGATAAACTTAGCAGTAACCGTAGCTCATTAGACGTTGGTATCGACGATCTAGAAGGTCGTCTTGTTCCAATTTGTCTAGCTCAGCAAGTTGACGAATCAACGTTGCTTTCATGTTCGCGGCAGTTAACTCGTGATCGCGATGAGCGCCACCTAATGGCTCTTCAATGATCTCATCAATCAACTCAAGCTCTTTAAGGCGAGGAGCGATTAGACCCATTGCTTCTGCAGCTTGTGGGGCTTTATCTGAATCACGCCATAAGATTGAAGCACAACCTTCAGGAGAGATAACTGAATAAGTAGAGTACTGCAGCATGTTAACGTAATCGCCAACACCAATTGCAAGTGCACCACCAGAACCGCCTTCACCAACAACGTTACAAATAACAGGTACTTTTAAACCAGACATTACTTTAAGGTTCGTTGCGATTGCTTCAGATTGACCACGCTCTTCTGCACCAACACCTGGATAAGCACCCGCGGTATCAATGAAAGTGATGATTGGCATATTGAAACGCTCAGCCATTTCCATTAAACGTTTTGCTTTACGGTAACCTTCAGGTTTAGGCATACCAAAGTTACGCTTCACTTTTTCACGTGTTTCGCGACCTTTCTGGTGACCAATCACAATCACTGGACGGCCATCAATACGAGCCATACCACCAATAATCGCTTTATCATCAGCAAATGCGCGATCACCTGCTAGTTCATCAAACTCGGTAAACATGTGTTTGATGTAATCTAGAGTGTATGGACGTTGTGGGTGACGAGCAAGTTGAGCAACTTGCCATGCACCTAAATCACTGAACGTTTTCTTTTTAAGCTCTAAGCTTTTCTTTTCTAGCTGTTCAATCTCTTTTTCAAGATCCACAGAAGAATCACCGCCGTGAAGAGAAACATCACGAAGCGCCTGAATTTTGGCTTCCAGTTCTACAATAGGTTTTTCAAAATCTAGAAAATTGAGGCTCATCTAACGATCCTTTTTCTACTCAGTGGCAAAATGGCCACCGAATTTTTAGTTAAATTCGAGTTCTACTCGGTGGTTACCAAGTAGCTGTTTTAATTCGTCTAACAATGCATCATTGGGCGTTACACGCCACTCTGTACCAAGGGCTAGCCGGGCTCGTGCATCGGCGCGTTGGTAATACACATTGACAGGTACGGTTCCTGCTCGGTGAGGCTCTATGATCTGACTAAAGCGCTCAAAAAATTGTTCATCTATCTGCGATTGTTCAATCGACAGAGATAAACCACGGGCGTATTTCTCTCGCGCGCTGCCCAAATCCATAACTTCGCGCGCCGACATTTTAAGACCACCGTTGAAGTCATCAAAGCTGACCTGTCCGGAAACGACCAAAATTTTATCTTTTTCTAACAATTCTGCATAGCGATCTAAAGCATCTGAAAACAGCATCACTTCCATTCGCCCAGAACGGTCATCCAGTGTAAGCAGACCAATGCGCGATCCTCGCTTAGTTGTCATCACACGGGCGTTAATCACTAACCCTGCCACTGTTAAAGACTGATCACGTCGAGTTGGTGCAGCCTCATTCAACCGGCAACTGGTATAGTTATTTAACTCTTTTAAATACGCATTAATCGGGTGGCCGGTTAAGTATAGTCCGAGTGTTTCCCGCTCCCCTTCTAACCAGACCTTTTCAGGCCAAGGTGGGACTTGAGTATACTTTTGTTCAACCTCTTCGGGAGCATCGGTCAACACACCAAACATGTCAGCCTGCCCAAAAGCTTCCGCTTGATGGTATTGGTTAGCGGATTTCACCGCATCATCCAAAGATGCCATCATAGCAGCTCTGTGTGGACCTAAACGATCTAAAGCACCTGCGTAAATAAGTTTTTCAATCACGCGTTTATTCACGCGTTTCAAATCAATTCGTGCACAAAAATCAAATAGGTCTTTGAAATAACCGCCTTCTTCGCGCGCTTGGCAAATCGCGTCGATAGGACCTTCACCAACCCCTTTAATTGCGCCGATACCATACACGATCGCACCATCATCGTCGACATTAAAGCGATATAAGCCTTTATTGATGTCTGGTGGTAATACCGCTAATCCCATGCGGTTGCATTCATCAACCAAGCCAACCACTTTCTCAGTATTATCCATGTCGGCCGTCATTACCGCCGCCATAAATTCTGCTGGATGGTGAGTTTTAAGCCAAAGAGTTTGATACGAAACTAAAGCATAAGCAGCAGAGTGCGATTTGTTAAATCCATAACCAGCAAATTTTTCCACCAAGTCGAAGATTTTCATCGCTAGCTCACCATCAATACCGTTATTCTCGGCACCTGATTGGAAAACTGCGCGCTGTTTCGCCATTTCTTCTGGCTTTTTCTTACCCATTGCACGGCGCAACATATCTGCACCGCCAAGCGTATAGCCAGCGAGAACCTGTGCTATCTGCATTACCTGTTCTTGATACAAGATAATGCCATATGTAGGTTCAAGTATTTCTTTTAACGACTCATGTTGCCACTTTTCATCGGGGTAGGAAATTTCTTCTTGACCGTGTTTACGGTCGATAAAGTTATCTACCATACCTGATTGCAATGGCCCAGGACGGAACAACGCCACCAATGCGATGATATCTTCAAAACAGTCTGGCTGAAGTCGTTTAATCAACTCTTTCATACCGCGAGATTCCAACTGGAATACAGCCGTCGTTTCAGAGTTTTTCAAAATGGTAAATGACGCAGGGTCTTCAAGATCAATCGCTTCAATACGAACAGGAGGCAACCCTTTCTTTTCTTGACGTGGGTTAATCATCCCCAATGCCCAGTCAATGATTGTTAGCGTTCTCAAGCCTAAGAAGTCAAACTTAACTAGGCCCGCGTATTCCACATCATTTTTATCAAACTGAGTAACTGGATGATTACCTTCTGCATCACAATATAACGGTGCAAAATCGGTAATGGTGGTCGGTGAAATCACCACCCCACCAGCGTGTTTACCGGCATTACGTGTACACCCTTCAAGGATGCGACACATATCGATCAGCTCTTTGACTTCTTCGTCATTGTTATAAAGCTCACCTAAAGCGGGTTCCGCGGCGAATGCCTTTTCCAAGGTCATACCTGGATCAGGTGGAATTAGCTTAGAAATACGATCACAGAAACCAAATGGATGGCCCAACACCCGACCAACATCACGAACCACCGCTTTCGCAGCCATGGTACCAAACGTAATGATCTGAGATACCGCATCACGTCCATACATATCTGCAACGTGATCGATCACCTTATCACGTTTATCCATACAGAAATCGACATCGAAATCGGGCATAGAGACACGTTCAGGGTTCAAGAAACGTTCGAACAGCAAATCGTATTTAAGTGGATCGAGGTCTGTGATTTTAAGCGAATATGCCACCAATGAACCGGCACCAGAACCACGGCCTGGCCCAACAGGGATATCGTTATCTTTCGACCATTGGATGAACTCCATTACGATCAAAAAGTAACCAGGAAATCCCATCTGGTTAATTACCCCAAGCTCGCGTTCAAGTCGAGCATCATATTCGGGGCGTTTTTCTAACCGCTCTTGCTCATCGGGATATAAAAATTCAAGGCGCTCTTCTAGACCATGGTGAGACTTTTTAATCAGATAGTCTTCAATCTCCATCCCTTCTGTCGGGAAGTTAGGTAGAAAATATTCGCCTAAGCGAACAGTGACGTTACAACGCTTGGCAATTTCTACCGTATTAACTAAAGCTTCTGGAATGTCAGCAAATAGCTCACACATCTCATCTTCACTACGAAGATATTGCTGTGGACTGTAATTTTTGGGGCGACGTGGATCATCGAGAGTATAACCATCATGGATCGCGACTCGAATTTCATGAGCATCAAATAGATCCTCAGTTAAGAACACCACATCATTGGTTGCAACAACAGGAAGACTTTCTTGTTCTGCTAAATCTAAAGCAAAATGCAGATACGTTTCTTCATCTAAACGGCCGGTACGAGTCAGCTCTAGATAGAAGTTATCTTTGAAATGGGTTTGATAAAAATCGACGCATTGGCGCACTGTCGCCATATTACCTTTGAGCAAAGCTCGGCCAATCTCGCCCCATTTACCACCGGAAATGATAATCAACCCTTCCGCACGTTCAATAAGCCATTCTTTGTCAATGACGGGTTGATGCTGAACATGACCGCGTAAATAAGCCTCTGAGATTAACAAGGTCAGGTTTTTGTAACCCGTATTATCTTTCGCCAGAATCGTCAGCTTAGTGAGCTCATCACCAAACTCTTCTGATTGCATTAGAAAGTCGGCACCAACAATTGGTTTAACACCGCTCTTGTTAGCATTACCGTAAAATTTCACCAAGCCGCATAGGTTAGTAAAATCAGTGAGTGCCATTGCCGGCATGCCCATTTCGGCCACTTTTTTCACTAATGGTGGAACCTTACCGATCCCATCAACCATTGAGTAGTCACTATGAATGCGTAAGTGGATAAACTTTGGGTCAGACATTCAATTCAATCCTGGCTTTAAATATTCTTTGTTCTTTATTCTACGCAAAAGCGTCACAAATTTCAGAGTGCTATTGGCTTTTATGCAAGCCCTAACGCACGCTTCACCGGACCAAAACTCTTACGATGTTCATCAATAACACCATATTCTTCAATAGCGGCAAAATGCGCTTTGGTTGGATAACCTTTGTGTTGAGCAAAACCAAATTCAGGATGCTTTTTATCCAACTCTTCCATCTCATGGTCGCGAATCACTTTGGCAATAATTGATGCTGCACTAATTTCTGCAACTCTCAAATCGCCCTTCACCACCGCCTGAGCTTCCATCGGTAAGTTAGGAACTTTATTACCATCAATGACCACAAAATCAGGTGTTACAGATAATCCAGCCACGGCACGCTGCATGGCAACCATTGTCGCCTGAAGTATATTTAATTTATCTATTTCTTGCGGAGAACAACGGCCTACAGACCAAGCTAATGCTTTTTGTTGAATTTCAGGAAACAGTGCCAGACGCTTTTTCTCAGATAGTTTCTTTGAATCTGTTAACCCAGCGATTGGGTTATTGGGATCTAGAATGACGGCAGCAGTAACAACATCACCGACTAAAGGGCCTCGTCCAACTTCATCCACACCTGCAATATATTGGAAGCCTTGCGGATATTCGTATGGAGGTAATTCTTTTTGCTCTTTTTTAGGCATGAACAGGCTTCTCTATTAAAGTTAATACCGCATTTGCAGCTTGTTGATCGGCATCTTTGCGGATCCAATGGTGCATTTCATCAAATTTTTCTAACATCGCTTGATTATCACCATCTAGAACTTGACTGATATGTTGATACAGGTTTTCCACTGTACAGTCATCTTGTAATAGCTCGGTCACTAGAGGTTGATCCGCCAATATATTAGGCAGTGAAACATATTTCGTTTTCAACAAACGCTTAGCTAAGAAAGCCGTAAATGCATTCACTTTATAACCAACCACCATCGGCCGCTTAAGCAACATACACTCTAATGCGACCGTTCCAGAAGCCAACATCACGGCATCAGACGCTGCGATTACGTTGCGAGCGGTGTCATCAACAAGAGTAAATTCCAACTCGGGCGCAATGTCTTGCCATACTTGCTCAAATTCAGCACGACGCTTTTGATTCACCAACGCGATAATGAAACTCAAGTTAGGATGAGTGTCTTTGAGTTTTTGGCAAGTACGAATAAAAGGCTCTGCCAACATTTTCATTTCGCTACCGCGGCTACCTGGTAATACCGCTAACCATTGACGGTCGGAATTGAGTCCAAGCTGCTCCTGAGCGAATCGTCTGTCTGTTTTGTAGGGAATCGCATCTGCAAGTGTATGACCAATAAATTCACATGGAACATTGAATTTATCGTAGAACGCTTTTTCAAACGGCAAAAATGCCAGCACCAAGTTCGTTGCAGCTTCGATTTTAAAAATACGCTTTTGACGCCATGCCCACACTGATGGACTCACGTAATGCACCGTTTTTATACCCGCTTGTTTCAAATCGAGTTCGAGGCGCAAGTTAAAGTCTGGAGCATCAATACCAACAAACACATCGGGTGGATTTTGGGTAAAATACTTTACGAGTTCTGCTTTGACTTTTAATAAACGAGGCAAACGGCCAAGGACTTCAACTAACCCCATTACCGCCAGCTCTTCCATATCAAAGAGAGATTGACACCCTTGTTCGATCATCTTTGGGCCGCCAATACCGACAAATTCTGCATCAGGGTATTGAGCCTTTATCGCTTTGATAAACCCCTCGCCAAGAGTATCTCCAGATAACTCTCCAACAACGATGCCGATACGTAGTGGTTTTTCCACACTCAAATCCTCTTACCAGCTTAATGCCATTTTATGAATAATAACTGTAGAGACAGACACTCCATCGAATGTGACAGCCCAGTTTTTCATTCATAAAAAGGAAAAATATCACCAGCCTAAAAATGGAAAAGATCGCTGCCCTAAAGCAGCGATCTTAAGTCTTATACACACGACAGCACTATTAACGAATAATGCCACGTGTTGATGTTTCAAGGAAATCTAAGAAACGCTGCACAGCAGGAAACTCAGCAGTCTCTTGCGCAATTTGTGCTTTCGCTTCTTCAAGGGTAATCCCTGAACGATAAATCGCTTTATAAGCGCGGCGAATCGCGTGAATTTCACTCTTTTCAAAACCACGACGCTTCAAGCCTTCCACGTTAATACCAAATGGTTCACAGTGATTGCCTTGAGCCATTACATATGGAGGCACATCTTTCACGACAATAGAACCACCACCTAGCATCGCGTGAGCACCTACTTGGCAGAATTGGTGAATCGCAGACATACCACCAATAATGGCATTATCTTCGATAGTAACGTGACCAGCTAGCGTTGCATTGTTAGCAAAAATACAACTGTTCCCCACCACACAGTCATGGGCAACGTGAGCGTTAATCATAAAGAGGTTATCATTACCTACTTTAGTAATACCGCTGTCTTGTATCGTACCACGGTGCATAGTAACGCTTTCACGAATCGTATTGCGGTCGCCGATAATCAATTGAGTATCTTCGCCTTTATATTTCAGATCCTGACACTCTTCACCAATAGAGGCGAATTGAAAAATACGGTTTTCTTTACCGATTTTTGTTGGCCCTTTCACAACCACATGAGACAGCAATTCTGTGCCTTCATCGATCTCGACTTTGCTATCAACAAAGCAGAATGGGCCAATTTTTACGTTAGCACCGATAACGGCACCTTCTTCTACCACCGCTGATGGGTGGATTTGTGCTGTTTCGTGGATCATATTAAAACTCTCGACGTGCACATTTCAGTTCAGCTGAACATACCACTTCGCCATCAACTTTCGCTGTACCATGAAATAGAGCGATGCCGCGGCGTTCTTTGACAAATTCCACTTCGACCATCAGTTGATCACCAGGGCCAACTGGACGACGGAACTTCGCATTATCAATACTAGCAAAGTAATACAATTCATTTTCTTTTGGTGCGCCAAAAGTTTTGAAAGCAAGGAGGCCTGTTGCTTGAGCCATTGCTTCAAGGATAAGGACACCAGGGAATACAGGTAGTTGAGGGAAATGACCAGTAAACTGAGGCTCATTCACTGAAACGTTTTTCAGACCAATTAAGTATTTGCCTTCTTCATAATCAGTAACACGATCAATCAGCAAAAATGGGTAGCGATGAGGAAGAAGCGCCTGAATTTCAGTGATATTCATCGTTTTCTTTTCAGTAGTCAAAGTCATATTCCTATTCAAAATTACATATTAATTTAATCTGCGGGCATTATAGACGAAAAAGACTCGCAGCATGCGAGCCTTTTTGACAAAAAAGCCAATTTAAGCGTCTTTTTTTCGCTCAAGTTGCTTTTCAACAGCTTTCAATCGTTTATTCATTTCGTCAATTCTATGAACACGTGTTGCTGTTTTGCGCCATTCTTTATTGGTTTGTAGAGGAATCCCGGAAGAATATACCCCTTTTTCTGGGATGCTACGCATCACCATACCCATACCAGTAATCGTCACGCCATCGGCAATCTCAATGTGACCATTAAGCACAGAAGCGCCACCGATAATGCAATATTTACCTATCGAAGTACTGCCGGCAACAATAGTACCACCAGCCATCGCTGTACCATATCCGATGTGAACATTGTGAGCAATTTGCATCTGGTTATCGATGATGACGTTATCTTCAATAATCGTATCTTCTAGGGCACCACGGTCGATAGTGGTACAAGCACCGATCTCAACGCGATTACCTACGCGAACAGAACCAAGCTGAGGGATTTTAATCCACTCACCTTTTTCATTCGCATAACCAAAACCATCGGCACCGATCACTGTGCTGGATTGCACCAAACAGTCATCGCCTAGGACAACATTGTGGTAAATGGTCACATTAGCCCAAAGCTTAGTATTATGACCAATTTTGGCATGTTTACCGATGAAACAACCGGCACCAATCACCACGTTATTACCTAGCTCAACGCCAGATTCAATCACAGCATTAGCACCGATAGATACGTTATCACCTAACTTAGCATCATCGGCAATGACCGCACTCGGCGCAATACCTGTAGCTGGAGATGGCGTGGTATCTAATGCTTGAGTAACACGAGCAAAAGCCACATACGGATCAGCAACCACCAACGCATTGGATGGGCACAATTCACGCTCTGATTCTCTTACCATAATTACCGTCGCTTTACATGCAGCGAGGTGTTTACTGTATTTAGGATTAGACAGGAAAGTAACATCACCTTCCTGAGCTTTGTCCATAGGAGCAACAGCAGAGACAACAACAGAGCTGTCACCATGTAACTCACCACCAGTAATAGTTGCCAATTCGGCTAAAGTTAGTGTGATCATAATAACGATTACTTAATAGATTTAATGACTTCTTGTGAGATGTTGTATTCAGGTTTGCCGTACTGCATAGCACTGATATCAACAATCATATCATAGCCATCTTTCTTCGCGACTTTTTGAACCGCATCTTGAATGATCTTAAATAGTTTGTGTTTTTCTTCTGCTTCACGGCGTTTAGATTGGTTTTCTAACGCTTGAGCTTTCACTTTGTATTTACTTTGTAACTGGCCAATTTCAATACGCAATTTTTCTTGGTCGTCATCACTCATTAGCGAAGAATCACGTTTCAGTTTTTGCATTTTCTTTTGTGCAGTTTCTTGGATGCTTTTCAGTTCATCCGCTTTATCTTTGAACTCTTTCTGCAGTTTTTGCAACACGACTTCACGTTGTGGCAATGATTGGAAAACCTCTGCAGTGTTGATGAAGCCGACTTTTTGTGCCGCTTCAGCAGCATTAGCAAAGAATGATGAGCTAAGAATAACAAGGCTTACACCTGCCGCTTTGAAGATACTTTTCAAAATATAGTCCCCTAAAAGGTTTTTCCGATAGTAAAGGTAAAGAATTCTTCGTCATCACCTTCGTATTTTTTAATTGGCTTAGCTACAGAGAACACTAATGGTCCCATTGGTGATACCCACTGTAATGCCACGCCCCATGAAGAACGGTAGTTCGTTGGATCTGAATAGTCGTAATAGTACTTGTCACCATATGCAACAGATCCATTATAATCAAATTCAGTATCCCAGACACTCGCCATATCAAAGAAGACACTGGTTCGAATTTGGTTTTGAACTTCTTCTGAGACAAACGGAGTCGGTACAATCAGCTCAGCACTTGCAAGTGCTGTCGCGTTACCACCCACAGATTCATCCGTTGCAGTATCAGTACCATTGTTGGAATCCGCATAACTACGATATACCGCTTTAGGACCTGCTGTGTTAGAGCTAAATCCGCGTAGTGTAGAGAAACCACCCGCATAAAAGTTTTCATAAAATGGATAGAGGTTATCTACACCATTCGTTTGACCGTAGCCGTTACCGTAACCTAAACGGCCACGTAGCAATAACGTAAAGTCTTGTTTCTTAGTCAACGGAATATATTGGCGCACGTCATACTGCATCTTAAAGTAAAGCGCATCAGAACCAGGTACGGTCATATCATAGTATGCACGTTGGTAGTTACCTTCTGTTGGGAAGTAACCACGGTTCAGGTTATTACGTGTCCAAGTAAGGCTGACATCAAAGTCATCCGTCACTAAACTGCCGTCTGAAGAAACATTATCAGCTTGCGCTTCTAAGAACTGCTCGACTTGTAAATAAGGTTTTAAGTTACCGATTTTGCTGTGTGTGTAGCCCACACCAAGTTCAAGACGGTTCAATTCATTAACCGGGAAGCCCCACGTTAAATTAGTACCGTAACTGGTGTTATCATAGTCGACGATACCAGCATCAGATGCCTCAAATTTATTGATAAAGACTTTACCACCCAAGCTAACGCCATCTAATGTAAAGTAAGGGTCTTTATACTCTAACGTCACATTTTTCTGGTAGTCATTGGTCGTCGCACTGATGCTTACACGGTTACCTGTACCCAAGAAGTTATCTTGTGTTAAACCGACTTGGAAGCTGACCCCTGATTCAGTACCGTAACCAACACCGAAGTTAATACTGCCAGAGTTAGCCTCTTTGACGTTATAAACCACATCGACTTGGTCGTCTGTACCAGGCACACGCTGTGTTTGTACATCCACTTTTTCGAAATAACCCAAACGGTTCAAGCGCTTTTTACCCGTTTCGATTGATTTCGAGTTTAACCAGCTACCTTCCATTTGACGCATTTCACGGCGCAACACTTCATCTTTAGTAATCGTGTTACCAGTAAATCGGATATCACGCACATACATACGTTTACCCGGGTCAACCTGAACGGTTAATGAGACTTCTTGCTTGTCATCATCAAATGTTGGCACAGTGCGAACTTGAGGATACGCGTATCCTGCTTCACCTAAAACTTTCTTAACGTTCTCTTCTAATGAGGTAACCGCTGAGCCCTTATAAACGCTGCCCATATCGAAATCGACGAGTTTTTCAAACTCATCTTTCTTACCGATTAGATCACCTTTAAACTGCACGTCTTTTACCGTGTAAGGCTTTCCTTCGTGCAGATTAAGCGTGATATAAACGCCTTTCTTATCTGGAGAAATCGACACTTCTGTCGACTCTACTTTAAACTTAAGGTAACCGCGATCTAGGTAGTAACTTTTCAGTTTTTCCAAATCACCCGCCAGTACCTGCTTTTGATACTTATCGCTAGAGAGGAAATTCCACCAAGAGACATCTGCATTCAAATCAAATTTGGATAACAACTCATCATCAGTAAAGACCTTATTACCGATAAAGTTGATTTGCTTGATTTTTGCAGAGACACCTTCAGTGAAAACAAATTTCAAATCAGCACGGTTACGTGGCAATGGGGTCACTACCGCTTTTACTGTGGCGTTGTATTTACCAACACTGTAGTAAAAGTCTTCTAAACCTTTCTCAATATTGCTCAGTTTAGTACGATCAAGAGCTTCACCAACTCGAATATTAGACGCATCTAAGTTCTGTTTCAGTTGATCTTCTTTAATCGCTTTGTTACCAGAAAAAGAAACACTCGCAATGGTTGGGCGTTCTTTAACTTTCACAACCAAAGCTGAACCATCACGGAATACTTCAACATTTTCAAAGTTACCGGATGCATACAGTGATTTGATAATATCTGCAATATCTTGTGAGTCTACGGTATCACCCACACGTACTGGCATTTTCAATAATGCAGCACCTAGAGCGACACGTTGAAGCCCCTCTATTTGGATGTCCTGTACAACAAAGTTTTCGGCACCATACGCTGACACGCTTGTTGCGAGCAGTGTCGCGAGGAGGATCTTTTTCATCGCCATATTTGTTTGAGTTATTCCTTACTACAACCCTTGCCTAATGCTTGAAATCACAGGCGAGTAAAATCATTAAATATTGCCACGGCCATTAAAGAGAAAATGATGGCTCCACCAATGCGATATCCCATCTCCTGCACTTTTTCTGGCACAGGGCGACGAATTACAGCTTCAATAGCAAAGAACAGTAGATGTCCACCATCGAGCATTGGTAATGGGACAAGGTTGATGATTCCTAGGTTGACACTAATCAGTGCCAAAAAGCCAAGAAAATACACCAAGCCATAATCCGCCGTCGCTCCCGCTCCCTTCGCGATAGAGATAGGGCCACTAAGATTATTTAAACCGACATCACCTACTATCAACTTTTTCAGCATACTGACAGTAAGATCAATAATTTGTCCTGTTTTATCAACCGCTTTACCAAAAGATTCAACAACACCAAACTGCTGTTCGAATCGATAATCTGCCGGCCAATCCGCTACTTTCGGAGCAATTCCTGCAAACCCGATCACTTTTCCTTTGCTAAGTTCGCGACGCTCAGGAGTCAAAGTCACTGAGACTAACTGATCATGACGTAAAACATCAATGATCAATGACTTATTTGGGTGATTTTGTATGCTGTCTACAACTTGTTGCCATGTCGAGATCTTTTGACCATCGATAAATTGCAACTTATCACCTACTTTTAGTCCTGCTTTTGCGCCAGCACCATCTTCAGAGACATTCACTAACGTCAACGAAATCTTAGGCGTAAATGGTTTAAAACCAAGCGCTCCCATAGCAGACTCTGATTCGGGGTCAAAGTTCCAAGTCTTTAGATCTAATGTTTTGATTTCTTGGACTCCGACACCTTCTGGGTCAGAAACCGTCATAGTAAGCGACTCGTCACCAATGTGTGACGCTAGCTCCATATTCACCGATTCCCAATCTGGGGTATGCACACCAGAAACGGAAATGACTTCCATACCACTTTTCAACCCACCATCAGAGGCAATAGAATAAGGAGTCACGTTTCCAATCACCGGTTTTACAGAAGGAACGCCGATAGTAAACACTAACCAATAGGCAAAAATAGCGAAAAGAAAATTAAAAATCGGTCCAGCACTCACTACGGCAGCTCGCTGCCATAGCGACTTTTTATCAAAAGCTTGGTTTTGTAATTCTGGTGGCACATCATCGACACGGCCATCCAGCATTTTAACGTAACCACCGAGCGGAATAGCCGCAATGCTGTATTCAGTACCGTCTTTGCCAACTCGTTTCCATAACGCTTTACCAAACCCAATAGAAAATTTTTCTACCTTGATACCACAGCGCCTTGCCACCCAAAAGTGACCAAATTCATGCACTGCCACCAAAATACCTAGGGCGACAATGAAAGCCACTAAATTCCATATTATGCCAGTCATAATTAATGCTCTTTCAATACCTGTTGAGCCTGTTTGCGAGCTATTGTATCTAGCTCAAGTAAGGTTTCCAAGTCATAGCTATGTAACGAACTGTTAGCTGCACATACGTTAGACAACACCTTTTCATTAACCACTGCGATATCTGTAAAGCGAATTTGACCTTTAAGAAAGGCATCGACAGCAACTTCGTTGGCAGCATTTAAAGACGTAGTCGCATGCTGGCCTTCATAACAAGCATCAATTGCCAGTTTTAGACATGGGTAACGGGCGAAATCGACGTCAAGGAATGTGAGTTCACCTAACTGAGTAAAATCGAGAGGAGCAACTCCCGCATCAATACGCTGCGGATAATTCATCGTCACCGAAATAGGAGTCGCCATATCCGGCTCGCCCATTTGTGCAATCACCGAACCATCTTTGTATTGCACCATTGAATGAATCACTGACTGGGGATGAATCAAAACTTTTAATTGCTCTTTCGACGCATTAAACAACCAGCGAGCTTCAATGTACTCAAGACCTTTATTCATCATGGTTGCTGAATCGACAGAGATTTTTGGCCCCATTGACCAATTAGGATGAGCGATGGCCTGCTCGGGAGTTACACTGGATAAAGTGCTCACGTCACTGTAACGAAACGGCCCACCTGACCCCGTCAATAAGATATGAGAAACGCCTGCACCGGATAAGTCACAACGCCCCATTTTAGTTTGGATATCCGCAGGCAAACATTGAAAAATAGCATTGTGTTCACTATCTACCGGAAGCAGCTCTGCACCATATTTTTCAACCGCATCAATGAACAGCTGGCCAGACATGACTAGAGCTTCTTTGTTCGCAAGTAGAATACGCTTGCCGGCTTTCACCGCAGCCATGGTAGGCAACAATCCTGCAGCACCTACAATAGCGGCCATTACCGTATCAACTTCATCTAATGCAGCGACTTGGCACATCGCCTCTTCGCCATACAGTACTTCAACATTCAGTTTTAACTCTTGGCACTGGTTTTTCAGCTCTTTTGCAGCATCTGCCGTTGCCATAACAGCGTATTTCGGTCGCCACGTTTCACAAAGTTGACGCATCTTAGTCACATTACGTCCGGCCACTAAAGCAACAATAGAAAATTGTTCCTTATTCTGAGCGACAACCTTTAACGTACTATCTCCAATTGAGCCAGTAGCACCTAGAATCGTTAACTTACGCATAGCTAAAACCGTTGTTAAAGAAAGCAGGTGACATTCTCACCTGCTCACTAATTAGAAAAAGAAATAAAGAAATGCAAATACTGGGAAAGCCGCGGTTAGGCTATCAATTCGGTCTAAAATACCGCCGTGCCCAGGAATGATATTACTGCTGTCTTTTATATCGGATACACGTTTAAACATACTTTCAACCAAATCACCGAGCACTGAAATACCTGCAGTGCATAATATAGTGACATACATCATGACAGATGAAGTAAACGCCAAGTCAAATAGGTAAGCGAATACGGTTCCGACAATCACAGAGATGACTAAACCACCGAGTAGACCTTCGATAGTTTTATTTGGGCTGACTGCAGGAGCCATTTTGTGTTTACCAAAACTCTTGCCAGCAAAGTAGGCCCCACTATCCGCAGACCAAACGATCAAACATACAAACAGCACTAGTTTGGCACCATGGTACAGATCAACGCCCATGGATTCAGCTCTGAGAAAAACGACACTCCAGTAAAATGGTAATAGCGTCAAAATACCAAATAAATGACGTAATAGACTCGAATTTTCCCACCACGGTCGGGATTTAGGATAACTTACCGCAAGAAAGCTAGAAAC
The DNA here is from genome assembly GCF_009874545.1 of Vibrio eleionomae. Lineage (NCBI taxonomy): Bacteria > Pseudomonadati > Pseudomonadota > Gammaproteobacteria > Vibrionales > Vibrionaceae > Vibrio > Vibrio eleionomae. The sequence continues at coordinate 71,341 of NZ_WEKT01000001.1, forward strand.
AATCCACCATAAAGTGCCTACAACCAAAAATGAGTGGTGAACTGACGTTAAATGATTCAATGAGTCAATATCAGGATTGATCCAAGCAAAACTTGCCAGACCAATGATCACAGAAGGAATGATTGCCAGTGTACGATTTTTAGAGTTAACAAACTGAGTCCACTCCCAAAAACCGACCAAAGTAATGACAGCTAAAGCGAAAATAAACCAAGCAAGGGGCAGAAAAATAATGCCCAAGATAACGAGGGGGGCAAGAATGAGCGCTGTAATAATTCTTTGCTTCAAACTTTAGGTCCTATTTATTTGTCCATTAAGGCCTTGATCTGCTCACCGGTGCAGCCAAAACGGCGCTCGCGATTAACAAACCATGAGATAGCCTCAATTAGGCTATCTTCTCCAAATTCAGGCCAATAGAGCGGCGTAAAATACATCTCAGCATAGGCTAATTGCCACAGTAAAAAGTTACTGATTCGGCATTCACCGCTGGTACGAATAAGTAGATCCACATCAGGTAAATCAGACATCGCGACGTGCTTACTCATCACCTCTTCAGTGATGTCTTCCGGTGCTAACTCTCCTTGTTCTACTTGCTGAGCAAGAACTTTGGCCGCTTGGGTAATATCCCATTTACCGCCGTAGTTTGCCGCAACATTGAGGGTCATACCGGTATTATTACGAGTTAACTCTTCCGCCTGAGCAATTTTCTTCTGCAAGCGTTGGCTAAAGCGAGTTTTATCGCCAATGATACGTAAACGAATGTTGTTTTTGTGAAGGCGTTTCACTTCAGCAGAAAGGACGGTAATGAAAAGTTCCATTAATAACCCGACCTCATCTTCAGGCCGACGCCAGTTTTCACTACTGAATGCGAACAAGGTAACAGCCTTGATATCAAGCTTAGCAGCTGTCGAAATGGTTTTCCGAACTGCATCCACTCCTTTTTTATGACCAAATACCCGTGGTTTACCACGCTCTTTCGCCCAACGTCCGTTGCCATCCATAATGATAGCGATGTGCTGAGGGAGTGCCTCAGAAGAGAGTTGTGAATCTTGCATTGTAAACTTTGTTTTGTACCAAATGACGTTAGATAGTACCGAATAAAAAAACGCTGAGCTGTAAGCACAGCGTTTTTTTTATTTAATTATTAAAATTCTTAGACGTCCATCAACTCTTTTTCTTTAGCAGCAAGCAGATCGTCAACTTTTTTAACCGCTAGGTCAGTCAGTTTTTGAATCTCTTCTTGTGCTTTACGGTCTTCGTCTTCTGAAATTTCTTTATCTTTTAACAAAGCTTTTAAATCGCCATTAGCATCACGACGGATGTTACGAATTGCAACACGGCCACCTTCAGCTTCACCACGTACGATTTTAACTAGATCGCGACGACGTTCTTCTGTTAGTGGTGGAAGTGGTACACGAATAACTGTACCTGCAGACATAGGGTTTAAGCCAAGGTCAGCAGTCATGATTGCTTTTTCAACTTTAGGCGTCAGCTCTTTATCAAACACAGTGATTGCAAGAGTACGCGCATCTTCAGCAACTACGTTAGCAACTTGGTTTAGAGGAGTTGGAGCACCATAGTATTCCACTGAAATACCAGACAATAGGCTTGGGTGCGCACGACCAGTACGAATCTTAGCCAGGTTATTTTTCAGCGCTTCAACGCTTTTATCCATACGCTCTTGAGCGTCTTTTTTGATCTCATTAATCACGATATCACCTTAAATTCTTTTTTATCTTGAGAGTGATTATACTTAAGCGCTGATTAGCGTACCTTCCGCTTCACCCATAACAACACGGCGAAGAGCGCCTGGTTTGTTCATGTTGAAAACACGGATTGGCATAGAGTGATCACGAGCCAGCGTAAATGCGGCTAGGTCCATCACTTTCAGCTCTTTATCTAACACATCATTATAAGCGAGCTTATCATAGAGTTGTGCATCAGGGTTAGCGACAGGATCGGAACTGAATACACCGTCAACTTTTGTTGCTTTTAATACAACATCCGCTGAGATTTCAATACCGCGTAAACATGCAGCTGAATCAGTTGTAAAGAATGGGTTACCTGTACCTGCAGAGAAGATAACAACACGGCCATCACGCAACTGACTAATTGCTTCTGCCCAGTTGTAATCATCACAAACGCCGTTAAGTGGGATAGCTGACATAACACGAGCATTAACATAGGCACGATGCAGAGCATCACGCATTGCTAGACCGTTCATCACAGTCGCTAGCATTCCCATGTGGTCACCAACAACACGGTTCATTCCCGCTTTTGCTAGGCCTGCGCCGCGGAACAAGTTACCGCCACCAATGACAACCCCTACTTGTACGCCTAATTCAATCAATTCTTTGATCTCTTGAGCCATACGATCAAGAACGGTTGGATCAATACCAAAACCTTCTTCACCTTGCAGTGCTTCACCGCTAAGTTTTAACAAAATCCGTTGATATGCTGGTTTAGGGTTCGTTGTCATGGATCTTACCTTCCAAAGAGAGTGGTTAATTAACAGTCAAGAATAAATTCTAAAACGCGGGACTACATAGACCAAATGTAGTGTGTTGTATTTAGAACCAATTCGTCACAATTAACATCACAACAATCGTGAAAAGACCGCAGCCTAGGCTACGGTCTTTAATTAGGCAATATCGTAAAAGATTAACCTTTTTGAGCTGCTGCTACTTCTTCAGCAAAGCTCATTTCTTCTTTCTTCTCGATACCTTCACCTACTTCTAGGCGAACGAAACCAGATACTGTAACGCCTGCTTCTTTAAGCACTTCGCCAACAGTTTTCTTAGGTTCCATGATGAACGCTTGACCAGTTAGAGAGATTTCGCCAGTGAATTTCTTCATACGGCCAACAACCATTTTCTCTGCGATTTCAGCTGGTTTGCCTTCGTTCATTGCAATTTCAACTTGAACAGCTTTTTCTTTCTCAACTACGTCAGCAGGTACGTCAGAAGGGTCTAGGTATTCTGGACGTGATGCAGCAACGTGCATTGCTACGTGTTTAAGAGTTTCTGCATCGCCTTCACCAGCAACAACAACACCGATTTTCTCGCCGTGACGGTAAGAAGCAACGTGTGCGCCATCGATGTAAGAAACACGACGGATATTGATGTTTTCACCAATTTTTGCAACTAGAGCGATACGAACATCTTCGAATTTAGCTTGAAGCTCTTCAGCAGATAGCTTTTCTGCAGCTGCAGCTGCAGCAACTTCTTCAGCGAACGCTTTGAAGCCAGTGTCTTTAGCAACGAAGTCAGTTTGGCAGTTGATTTCAACTAGAGCAGCAAAACCTTCGCCTTCTTTGATGATGATGGTACCTTCAGCAGCCACATTACCTGCTTTTTTAGCAGCTTTAGCAGCACCGCTTTTACGCATGTCTTCAATTGCTTGTTCGATGTTGCCATCTGTAGCAACAAGCGCTTTCTTACATTCCATCATACCTGCGCCAGTACGTTCACGCAGTTCTTTTACTAGAGCAGCAGTAACAGCCATTCTCTATTCCTCAGTTTGATTCTGGATGTGGTAAAAATTGGGGGCCTACATCTTCGGCCCCCAATACTAACTATAACTTACTCTACCGTGACACCTTGATGACACGCTAGGTTAAGTGTGACTTAGAGCCGCTATTATTCAGCTTCTACGAAACCGTCTTTTTCTGCAGCTGCTGCTTGAGCAACGTCTTTGTTACGACCTTCGTTTACAGCTTCAGCAGCAGCGTTTAGGTAAAGTTGAACAGCGCGGATTGCGTCGTCGTTACCTGGTACGATGTAGTCGATACCGTCTGGGTTAGAGTTAGTATCAACAACAGCAAATACAGGAATACCTAGGTTGTTTGCTTCTTTAACAGCGATGTGCTCGTGATCAGCATCGATTACGAATAGAGCATCTGGAAGACCGCCCATGTCTTTGATACCACCAAGAGATTTCTCTAGCTTCTCCATTTCGCGAGTACGCATTAGAGCTTCTTTCTTAGTCAGTTTATCAAAAGTACCGTCAGTAGACTGAACTTCTAGGTCTTTTAGACGTTTGATTGATTGACGAACAGTTTTCCAGTTAGTTAGCATGCCGCCCAACCAACGGTTGTTTACGTAGTATTGGTTGCTTGCAATAGCAGCTTCTTTAACAGCTTCAGATGCAGCGCGTTTAGTACCAACAAAAAGAACTTTACCTTTTTTCTCGCCTAGCTTGTTTAGTTCAGCTAGAGCTTCGTTGAACATAGGTACAGTTTTTTCTAGGTTGATGATATGAACTTTGTTGCGAGAACCAAAGATGAATGGTTTCATTTTTGGGTTCCAGTAACGAGTCTGGTGACCGAAGTGAACACCAGCTTTAAGCATATCGCGCATTGATACAGTTGCCATTATATAATCCTCTATGGGGTTAGGCCTCCACACTCCCCATGCATCCGACTCTGTCTATGCAGAGCACCCCGGAACACGTGTCGGAATGTGTGTGATTTAAAATTAAAGTATGGAACACTTACTCGGCTTCGCCAAAGTGAAGAAAACAGAGTGAGAGTTCGGCGCGCTTTATACCATATTTTACCCTTTACTGGCTAGTAAAAATTGTTTTATCTCGGCTAATCACTCAGTGAACTTGAGATAAATTCTTATTCGTATTAATTGGATTATTGCGCTTCCGTAGTGCCCTGTTACAATGTTACCCCATCGCACACCTGTGCTTAGAAAACAATTGAGAAAGCCGATGTCTGTAAAAATCAAGAATGCTGAAGAAATCGAGAAAATGCGCGTCGCGGGTCGCTTAGCGGCTGAAGTGCTAGAAATGATTGAACCATATGTAAAACCTGGCGTGACCACTGAAGAATTGGATCAAATTTGCCACAAATACATCACTGAAGTTCAAGGCGCGATCCCAGCACCTCTTAACTACCACGGTTTCCCTAAATCTATCTGTACATCGATTAACCACATCGTTTGTCATGGTATTCCTGCAACTGAAGACTCTGAGTTTGGCCCATTTGTTCGACCAGCAGTACTCAAAGATGGCGATATCATGAACATCGATATTACCGTGATTAAAGATGGCTACCACGGTGATACGTCGAAAATGTTCCATGTAGGTGAAGTTTCTCCTGCAGACAAACGTCTATGTCTTGTTGCACAAGAATGTTTGTACCTTTCTTTGAAAAAAGTAAAACCGGGCGCTCAGCTGGGTGAAATTGGTACATCAATTGAAAAGCACATCAAAACCAACAACAAAAACAACCCACGCATGAAGTTCTCTATCGTTCGCGACTACTGTGGTCATGGTGTTGGTGCTGAATTCCACGAAGAACCACAAGTGGTTCACTACCGTAACAGTGATCGCACAGTGCTTCGTGAAGGCATGATTTTCACGATCGAACCTATGATTAATGCAGGTAAATTTGGTTGCCGTATTGATGAAGAAGATAACTGGACTGTATACACCGCAGATGCGAAGAACTCAGCTCAGTGGGAACATACACTACTCGTGACAAAAGACGGCTGTGAAATTCTAACACTACGCGAAGAAGAAACGATTCCTCGTCACTTCCATAACGCGTAATTTAACTTGCCGTTTCATTTTATTGATATCCCTGCCTCGCAGGGATATTTTTTTATCTACGTCAATCTGCTACATTCTATTCCAGTCGGAAATCACGTGCATGGAACGCAGTTATGCCATTTCAATCCCCGAATACCTTTAGTGATGAACAACTTTCAATCACAGAGCTCAAACAGCAATTAGATTTCTTTGCTGACTACCAAAAAAATCAATTTTTAGCGCGAGACCCAATTTCAGATCTCGTTCATGGACGTTCGCATTACATGGATGAACTCCTGCAACGTTTATGGCACAGCTATGAGTTTGACAAAATTGCAGAAGTTGCTTTAGTTGCTGTGGGTGGTTATGGTCGTGGGGAGCTACATCCCTTATCAGACATTGATATTCTGGTTGTGTCTCAAAAACCATTACCCGAAGAACTTGGCCATAAAATCAGTGAATTTATTACTTTTCTTTGGGATCTCCGTTTAGAAGTTGGACACGCAGTACGCACTGTACAAGAGTGTTCGGAGATTGGCCGTGAAGACTTAACCGTTGCAACTAATTTGCAAGAAGCTCGTCTACTTTGCGGCTGTGACGATACGTTTTATCGTCTGAAAATGGTCATTCTTTCCGAATCTTTTTGGCCGAGTGAAACCTTCTATCGCGCTAAAATTCAAGAGCAGCGTGAACGCCACGCTCGTTATCATGACACAACCTATAACTTAGAACCGGATATTAAAAACACGCCTGGGGGATTACGCGATATTCATACCCTCAGTTGGGTCGCACGCCGCCATTTCGGCGCCACGTCACTATACGAAATGAGTCGCTACGGATTTTTAACTGACGGTGAATATCGTGAGCTGTTGGAATGTCAGGATTTTTTATGGCGAGTCCGTTTTGCACTGCATTTACAGCTAAAGCGTTATGATAACCGCCTTAATTTTGCCCATCAGGCCCAAGTCGCAGAGTATTTAGGTTTTACAGGCGAGGCCAACCAGCCTGTCGAAATGATGATGAAAGAGTTTTACCGCACCTTACGCCGTGTTGTAGAACTGAATCGAATGCTGCTGATGTTATTTGACCAAGCCATTCTTAATAATGGAGAAGAAGACGAAGCTCAAATTATTGACGAAGATTTCCAACGTCGAGGAAATTGGATTGAAGCGCGTAAGCCAGCATTGTTTCAAGCCCGACCGGAAACCATTTTGGATATGTTTCTCCATATGGCTCACGACTCTTCAATTAGCGGGGTCTCCCCCACTACGATGCGTCAACTTAGAACGGCGCGCCGTCGTCTCAATCGCTTCCTACATACAATTCCGGAAGCGAGAGAAAAATTCATGGAGCTTGTTCGCCACCCAAATGCTCTGCAAAATGCATTTCCACAAATGCATGAGCTAGGCGTTATCGCAACATATCTACCACAATGGAGTCACATTGTTGGACAGATGCAGTTTGACTTATTCCATGTTTACACTGTGGATGAGCACAGCATGCGGTTATTGAAACACATCAATACCTTCAATGATCCGGCTAGTTATGAACGACATCCTATCTGCTGTGAAATTTACCCTCGAACTCAGAAGAAAGAGCTCCTAACACTGGCCGCTATTTTCCATGACATTGGTAAAGGCCGCGGTGGGGATCATTCTGAAATTGGCGCTGTCGAGGCTTACGATTTTTGCCTAGAGCACGGGCTGTCCAAACCTGAAGCTCGTTTAGTGTCATGGTTGGTCCAAAACCATCTGTTGATGTCAGTCACCGCACAACGACGCGATATTTATGATCCTGATGTCATCATTGATTTTGCCAAGAAAGTGCGTGATGAAGAGTATTTAGATGCTCTAGTGTGTTTAACGGTAGCTGATATTTGTGCGACTAATCCCGAGCTATGGAACAGTTGGAAACGAACGCTACTAGCGGAGCTTTACTACTCGACACAACGTGCACTGCGCCGCGGCTTAGAAAACCCGGTTGATGTTCGTGAACGTATTCGTCATAACCAACAAATGGCATCAGCACTATTACGTAAAGAAGGTTACACACCGCAACAAATTGATATGTTGTGGTTACGCTTTAAGGCGGATTATTTCTTGCGCCATACGCATAAGCAAATTGCATGGCACTGCTCTCATTTATTGCGCCTAGACGATCATTCTCAACCCATGATTTTGATCAGTAAAAAACCAACCCGTGGCGGTACGGAAATCTTTGTCTATACCAAAGATCAGCCGGCGTTATTTGCAACTGTTGTTGCTGAGTTAGATCGACGTAACCTTAACGTTCACGATGCGCAAATCATGACAAGCAAAGATGGTTATGTTCTCGATACTTTCATGGTTCTTGACCAAAATGGCGATGCCATCGAAGAAGAAACCCATGAAACCTTAATTAGTCATATAACCAAAGTATTGGCTCTAGGTCCTGCTTCGCTTGCTAAAATGCGCCGTTTACCGCGTAACCTGAAGCATTTCAAAGTAAAAACAACCGTCGACTTTTTGCCTACTCGTAGTCGTAAGAGAACCTTGATTGAACTGGTCGCTCTTGATACTCCAGGATTACTGGCAACCATAGGGGCTACTTTTGCCGAACTGAATTTGGATCTGCACGGCGCCAAAATCACCACTATCGGTGAACGAGCAGAAGACTTGTTTATTCTCACTCGTAATAATGGCGGCAGATTAACCCTAGAAGAAGAGCAAACGCTTAGCCAAGCCTTGATTGACAATATTTCTGAACTCGCGCCAAACTAATACTTCCTACCTCCTGAGTGACCGAGCTCAGGAGGTTTTATACACCGCACACCTAGCACTCATGACCCCATTTCATTCACAGATCGTATTTTTGTGCACTGGATTCCACATGATCTAAGTCAAGAGACTAAGATCTAGCGCGATCATGACCACAAACTCAGCGTTTTTTCTTTATCTGGCTCTATCTGCCACGAAATTTCGCTGCTACATTGGTCATGAAATTATTACTCTTTAACTAAAAATAGAGGTCGCTTATGTTTCCACACCTAAATGGTTTAGGTATTCAAGATCCAACGCTAATTGAACGTTACTCAGTTCGTCAAGAAGCTCAAAAAGATGTCCTCAAAATTTATTTTAAGAAACAGAAAGGGGAATTATTTGCCAAAAGCGTTAAATTCAAGTTTCCTCGTCAGCAAAAAAATGTCTTAGTTGATAGTGGCACTCACCAATACAAATCCATCACTGAAATCAGTAGAAATCTAACGCTAGTCATTGATGAGCTAAACAAAATCACTAAACCGGAAGCTCCACAAGAACAGGATGTTAAAGAGAAAATATTGAGCGATTTACGCCACTTAGAAAAAGTGGTTTCCAGCAAGATTGCTGAAATTGAAGCGGACCTAGCTAAACTGAAATAGTTTAAGCTGTAGAAAAAATAAGGAAGTTTACCAGCAATAAGTTAACTCTTAACTTATTAAGGCACGCGAATGCGCGTGCCTATTATACCCAACCACACCAATGACCAAGCGCTGCGAGACAAATAGCAGAAATCACACCAGCGACAAGATCATCTATCATAATCCCCAATCCACCGTGAACTCGTTTATCAAACCAACAAATAGGCCAGGGTTTTAGCATGTCGAAGAAACGAAAGAGAACAAATCCGGATACGATCCAGTGCCAATCTAACGCAGAAATCCCATAGATAGGTACCACCAGCATGGTTAACCAAAAGCCAGCAAATTCATCCCAAACGATCGAACCATGATCATGTACCTGCATATCGTCCGACGTAATTTGACAAATTTTAATCCCAATAATACTCGCTATAATCACAACGATAATATAGAGCCAAAGTGGTAACTGCCCAAGAAGTAAGAAAAATGGCACCGATGCCAAAGTCCCCATTGTTCCGGGCACAACGGGAGATAAACCACTACCAAATCCTGTGGCTAACAAATGCCATGGATTAGAAAGAGAAAGTCGTTCTTTTGGGTCAAGCATATCTACGCCTTAAAATGATCATAACCAGAAAGCTGCCAATCAACTGGCTTTCCATGATGTAATACTTCAAATATTCCTTGAGTTCGCACTTGGCCAATACATGTCACTAATGTACCAGTATGGGCTAACGCACTCTCTATCGAGCCTCTATTTTCTTCTGGAACGGTAAAACAAAGCTCGTATTCTTCACCACTACTCAGCGCATACTGTTGAGCAACTCTTGAGGAATAACAAAAGTCGAGCAACTCTTTTGAACAGGGTAAATCTTCAACGTTTAAGCTGGCTCCTACTTCAGAACGATGCAGAATATGCCCTAAATCAGCGATCAGACCATCGGATATATCAATCGCTGCAGAAGCAAGATCGAGCAAAGCTTGACCAACTAAAATGCGTGGAGAAGCCAAATAATGGCGTTTTTCTAATTCAGATGCAAAAGGTTTATGACGTTGATTTTCATCTAGAATTACTTCTAATCCAGCCCGACTATCACCCAATTGTCCAGTCACGTAGATCCAATCCCCTATCTGGGCACCATCACGAGTCAACGCATTATCTTCAGGTACAAAACCTTGTACCGTCAAAGTAATACTTAATGGACCTTTGGTCGTATCACCTCCTATCAATTGAATATGATAGTAATTAGCCAATTCAAAAAAAGCATCACAGAAGGATTTTACCCACGGCTCATCAATCGTTGGTAATGTTAACGCTAGAGAAACCCATGCAGGTGTTGCCCCCATAGCAGCTAAATCACTTAAGTTAGAAGCGAGCGCCTTATGAGCAATCCAAGCAGGGTTAGCGTTCGCAAGAAAGTGAGTTCCAGCGACAAGAGTGTCTGTACTTAGCGCTATACGCACATTTTCTGGTGCTTTTACAATGGCACAATCATCTCCTAATGAAAGATGGACATCTTTCCTATTCATTTGACGATCAGATAAGTAAGTTTGAATAAAATCGAATTCGCCGGACATGATATATTCCTAGGCTTCAGGTTACGACAATAGTGTTATACCACGAGATATTAGGTATTTTCAGGCAATAAAAAAGGCCAGCGCATCTGGCTGACCTTTGTATTGTATCGCGAATTACGCCTTTTTGCGTACATGTGGTGCCGCTTTATCAAGCACCCCATTAATGAATTTGTGGCTGTCTTCAGCAGCAAATACTTTCGCTAGTTCAATCGCTTCGTTAATAACCACTTTATATGGTACATCTTCACGGCGAGTCATTTCGTACATAGCTAGACGAAGTAGAGCTAATTCCATCATATCCAAGTCTTGCATTGGGCGAGAGACGAATGGACGTAATTTACTGTCTAACTCTTTGTGGCTAAGCACAACACCAGTCAAAAGATCACGGAAGTACTGAACATCAGTTTCTGGTGCAACTAAAGCAGGCTCAGACGCATGATTTTCTTCTTCATCATACTTACCACCAGAAAGGAATTGTTCTTCAATTGTTGCTACATTTTCATGAGAAATTTGCCATGAATAAATAGCTTGTAGTGCAAATTGGCGTGCATTACGACGTGCGGCTGGTTTCACACTGGCCCCCATTAGGAATCAATTTCAGATAGAACATTAATCATTTCAAGCGCGCTTAGTGCAGCCTCTGCACCTTTATTACCAGCCTTGGTTCCTGCGCGTTCAATCGCTTGATCAATAGTGTCAACAGTCAACACACCAAATGCCACAGGAATGCTGTACTCCAATGAAACGTGTGCCAAACCTTTGTTCATCTCACTACTTACGTATTCGAAGTGTGGTGTACCACCACGGATAACCGTACCAAGAGATATGATTGCATCGAATTTGCCAGTTTTTGCTACGCGCTGTGCAACTAGAGGGAGCTCAACCGCACCAGGGCAACGAACAACAGTGATGTTGTCATCTGCTACTTGACCATGACGCTTCAAAGTATCGATGGCACCAGACAGTAAACTTTCATTAATAAAACTGTTAAAACGAGAAATTACGATTGCAATTTTCGCATTTGGCGCTGGGAAGCCACCTTCGATCACTTTCATAAGCTATCCTTTAAACTCTAATCATCACGTGAGAATCGCCGGATTCTAGCACAAATCTGTGAACTATATCTAATAGTATTTACGCAAAAATAAGGCTTAGGCCCGCCCACAACAGTGAGAAGGCCATAAGTTCGATTTTATTGGCACACGTACTCAACGACGTTAAGACCAAAGCCGGCTAATGCATGATACTTTTTCGTTTCAGAAGAAAGCAAACGCATATTCGTGACGCCTAAATCAGCAAGAATCTGTGAGCCAACACCAACACGACGAGAGGTACCTGGTTTTTTCGCAGAGGTTGGAGCTTCACCTTTATCTTGTTGTTCAAAGGTTTTCACTCGATGCAGAATGAGCTCACTTGTTTCTTCTTTACCAAGAATCACTAATACTCCGCCTTCTTGACCAATACGCTGCATCGCTTTATCCAAACCCCAGCTGCGATCTGAATTACGATTGCTACGTAGCAAGTCGTTGAATGTGTCTTGTAGATGAACCCGAACTAACGGTGTATCTTTCGTTAAATCACCTTTTTTCAATGCATAGTGAATTTGATCATCAATAATGTCGCGGTAAGTGACTAATTCAAAATCACCAAATTCTGTTGGTAAATGGCATTGAGCAACACGTTCAATGGTTGTTTCGGTATTATTACGATATTCAATTAACGCAGCAATCGTACCCAATTTGATACCGTGTTTAGCGGCAAAGACTTCTAGATCCGGACGACGAGCCATCGTGCCGTCTTCATTTAAAATTTCGACAATCACTGCCGCAGGTTCTAACCCCGCCAAACGAGCTAAATCACACCCCGCTTCAGTGTGCCCAGCGCGCATTAGTACGCCACCATCTTGAGCCGCTAGAGGAAAGACGTGCCCAGGTTGAACTAAATCCGATGCTTTCGCGTCTTTTGCAACCGCAGCTTCAACAGTACGCGCACGATCTGCAGCAGAAATCCCCGTAGTGACGCCTTCCGCTGCTTCAATCGAGACAGTAAATGCCGTAGAGAATTGTGCGCCATTGTCTTTGACCATAGGGTTTAAACCCAATTTCAGACAGCGTTCTTTTGTCAAAGTTAAACAGATTAGACCACGACCATGAGTGGCCATAAAGTTAATCGCTTCTGGCGTTACAAACTCTGCCGCCATAATGATATCGCCTTCATTTTCACGGTCTTCATCATCCATCAGGATGACCATTTTACCTTGACGAATATCTTCGATAATTTCTTCAGGCTTACTAATTGTCATGCTTCTTATCCTATTGATTTTTCTATTTGCCTAAGAGACTCGTGCTTAAGCAAAACCATTTTGTTGTAAGAATTCTAGTGTAATACGAGATTCTGGTTGTTCTTCTGCTTGTGGGCCGCGCAATAAACGCTCCATATAACGAGCTAATACATCAACTTCAAGGTTAACTTTACGCCCAACATGAAACTGGTCAATGGTTGTTTCTGCCGTGGTATGAGGCACAATGGTCAATTTAAACGCATTTTTGCGTAAATCATTTACCGTTAAACTAATACCATCGACCGTGATAGATCCCTTTTCGGCGACATATTTAGACAAATCTTCCGGCATTTGAACCCAAAACTCAATCGCACGACCAACGATATTACGTTCAACTATCTGTCCGACACCATCAACATGGCCAGAGACAATATGCCCCCCAAAACGGGTTGTCGGTAACATGGCTTTTTCCAAATTGACAGGATCACCCACTTGGCTATCAGCAAAACTGGATTTCTTTAGTGTTTCTACCGATAAATCCGCGCTATACGAATGATCAGTGAACGCAATCACCGTTAAACAGACGCCGTTGGTTGCAATACTATCGCCCAATTTCACGTCAGACATATCTAGGCTTCCGGTCTCGACGGTCACGGTCACATCCTCGCCTTTTGGTGTGATGGCTCTTAAACGACCTACTGCTTCAACAATTCCAGTAAACATAATTTATTCTTCTTTCCAAATCGGCGTCATAACAACGCGAATATCTGGGCCAACTTGGCGCAGTTCTTTAATATCAAGATCGATGGCCTGTGCCATATCGTTTAAGCCAAGCGCACCAAACAATCCCCGACCATCCGCCCCCATTATTTTAGGAGCCATATAGAGGATAATTTCATCCACTAGCTGCTGTTCAATTAACGATTTTGCTAACGTAGCGCCTGCTTCTACCCAAACATGATTGATGTTGTGTTCAGCAGCAAGCGTTTGGAAAAGTTGGTCTAAGCGCAGTTGATGATGGCTATCGAGTTCAACACAGATATCCGCATCCGTTTCAGCCACAGTGAGTATCGATGAATTAGATTGATACAATTTTAGCTCGGAATGTAACTGGTGAGCACGATCCAAAATCACTCGAACGGGCTGACGCAGCGATGTTTCAGCGTAATGACGTTGGACATCTTGCGGCAATTCAGACCAGCGAACATTGAGCGAAGCATCATCAGCTAATACCGTCTGGCTCGTAGATAATATTGCACTTGCTTGTGCCCGATAATGCTGAACATCTCGACGAGCTTGTGTGGATGTAATCCACTGACTGCGTCCATTCGCGAGTGCCGTTTGACCATCGATACTGGCCGCCATTTTTAGCTGCACAAATGGCTTTCTTGTTTCCATACGCTTCAAAAAGGCTGGATTTAACGCGCGGGCTTCTTGCTCAAGTAAACCGACGTCCACCTCGATACCAGCTTCACGTAACATATTGAAACCACGCCCACCCACCTGAGGGTTAGGATCAGTCATGGCACAAACCACTCTTTTCACTCCAGCATTAATTAACCCTAGAGAGCAAGGTGGAGTACGTCCGTAATGAGAACAAGGTTCTAACGTGACATACGCGGTGGCACCGCGAGCTTTATCACCCGCCATACGCATTGCGTGCACTTCAGCATGAGGCTCCCCCGCTTTCGCATGGAAGCCCTCACCGACAACTTTTCCTTCATGAGCAATCACGCAACCCACATTAGGATTTGGGGAAGTGGTATAAATCCCGCGCTTGGCTAAACCAATAGCCCGAGACATCATTTGATAATCAAATGGAGTAAACTTTGACATAATTGAAAGGGATTAATCTTCTAGTTTGGCAATTTCCTCGCCAAATTCACGAACATCCTCAAAACTACGATACACAGACGCAAAACGGATATAGGCGACTTTATCCAAGACTTTGAGTTGTTCCATTACTAAGCTACCGATCATTTCACTCGGTACCTCTCGTTCGCCTGTCGCACGTAACTTAGATTTAATCGTGCTAATAGCAAGTTCAATAGAATCAGCGCTAACCGGACGTTTTTCTAACGCTCGTTGCATGCCACCAACCATTTTATCTTCGTCAAATGGTTCACGGTTACCGTTAGATTTAATCACTTTAGGCATGACTAATTCGGCCGTTTCAAAGGTGGTAAAACGTTCATGACACGCCAAACATTGACGACGACGGCGCACCTGATGGCCATCAGCCACCAGTCGGGAGTCGATTACTTTTGTATCGCTCGCAGAACAAAAAGGACAATGCATATCACCTCCATCTCACTGAATTCAAGTGTAACGGAATTCAAGAAAGGAAGAAAAGGAAAAGGGGCCTTTTCGACCCCTTTTTAACTGATGTTTAGAGAAAAATGTTAGCTACGCGACAGATAATCGGCTTTACCGACCCATTTATAGCTAGTCAGCTCCTCTAAGCCCATTGGTCCACGGGCATGTAGCTTCTGTGTTGAAACAGCAACTTCAGCACCTAAACCAAACTGAGCCCCGTCGGTAAAACGGGTTGAGGCATTGACATAAACTGCAGCTGAACCGGCAGCGTTAATAAAACGTTCTGCATTAGTGAGGTTATTGGTCATAATGGCATCCGAGTGACTGGCATTATGTTCATGCATATGTTCAATCGCTTCTTGCACATCCTTGACGACTTTAACGCCCAAGGTAAAGGTCAACCATTCTGTATCAAAATCACCCTCTTTAGCGGCACGTACAGTTGGAGCAAGATTGAACCAAGCTTTAGCTGAATCATCGACCACAAAAGTCACTTTTTCACCGATTTGCTTAATCAATTTTGGTAAAAACTCCGCGGCCACCTGTTGATTAACCAATAGGGTATCGAGTGAGTTACACGCCGATGGACGTTGGGTTTTGGAATTATCCACGACCAAAACAGAACGATCGAGATCCGCACTATCATCGATATACATATGGCTGATACCAAAACCACCGATAATGACAGGAATAGTGCTATTTTCTTTACACATTTTATGTAAACCAGCACCACCACGAGGAATAATCATATCCACGTAATCATCAAGTTTTAGTAATTGAGAAACTAATTCTCTATCAGGCTTTTCAATGTATTGAACCGCTCCTGCTGGAAGCTCTGCTTTATTTAGCGCTGATTGGATAACTTGCACCAGTTCCATATTGGAATAGAACGTCTCTTTACCGCCACGTAGAATGCTTGCATTACCGGTTTTTAGACACAATGCGGCAATATCAATTGTGACATTTGGACGTGCTTCATAGATCACGCCAACCACACCGAGAGGAACGCGGCGACGCGATAAAGACATGCCATTTTCAAGTACTCGACTATCGATTTCACTACCAACAGGATCGTTGAGCGAAATTACATTTCGCACATCACCGGCTATCGCAGCTAGACGCTCTTCAGTCAGTAATAATCGATCGAGCATTGCCTCACTCAAACCGCTAGCTCGCCCGGCAGCAATGTCTTTTTCATTGGCTGCTAAAATGGCCTCAGCATTTGCTTCTAATTCATCAGCAATTAAGGCTAATGCACGATTTTTTTTCGCGGTAGGAGCAATAGCTAATTGAAACGCGGCTTCTTTGGCAGCTTTGCCCATTACTGTTAAATCCACAACTATCTCCTACTGTTATTCTTGAATGATGACCATGTTATCGCGGTGGATGACCTCTGAGCCATGGTCGTAGCCAAGAATGTCATAAATCATTTTACTGTGTTGCCCAGCAATTTTTGCTAATTCTAGACTTGAATATGCCACGATACCACGAGCCATCATATTGCCTGCCGTATCTAACACTCGAACGACTTCACCTCGAGCAAATTCTCCTGCCACACGCACAACACCTTTAGCGAGCAAACTGCTGCCTTTTTCTTCAAGCGCTCTGACTGCACCATCATCAATGGTAATGTCTCCCGATGAAGCGGGACCGGCTAAAATCCAAGTTTTTCTATTCTCTAATGACTCTTCTAGAGGAAGAAAGCGAGTTCCTTGTGGGGTTTCGCTTAATGCATCAAAAATCACATTAGGTGCACGACCAGCAGCGATGATCACCTCCATTCCGGCACGACGCGCAATATCCGCCGCTTGCAGTTTAGTTGCCATGCCACCAGTACCTAACGTAGTGCCACTATCGCCAGCAATTTTACGCAAAGTGTCATCGATAGTTTTCACTTCTTTGATTAATTCCGCATTGGGGTCTTTACGCGGATCGGCCGTAAATAGGCCTTTTTGATCCGTAAGCAATAGCAATTTATCTGCACCGCACAAAATACCCACTAGAGCCGAAAGATTATCATTATCTCCGACTTTAATTTCATTGGTCGCAACGGCATCATTTTCATTCACGATCGGCACAATATCGTGCTCAACTAAAGCATGAATCATATCGCGTGCATTTAAAAAGCGTTCACGGTCTTCTAAATCAGCACGAGTTAACAGCATTTGACCAATTTTAATGCCGTAAATAGAGAACAGACGCTCCCAAGCTTCTATCAACTGGCTTTGCCCTACTGCGGCTAACAACTGCTTGCTAGAGATCGCATTGGGCAGTGCGGGGTAACCAAGGTGTTCACGTCCTGCTGCAATAGCACCAGACGAGACGATCACTACTGAGTGACCTAATTTTTTCAGTTCAGCACACTGACGGGCCAACTCGACCATATGGGCACGGTCAAGGGCCAGTGAGCCACCGGTAAGTACACTGGTACCCAGCTTAACAACGATAGTATGTGTTGTTTTGCCGTTTTGTTGATTTGTAGTCATGATTGCTTCTGTAATGGAAAACATTTAAGAGTGCTTGTTTTAGCAATCCAGCCGTCAATAAACAAGCAAAAAAGGTGCATAATGCACCTTTTTCGTTAAGATCAGATAATTTGAAGATATTCTTGAAAGGCTATTCTACTGCGGAAATAGTTTGTGCAAAGCGCTCTTCTAGCATTTTGTGCAGTTTTTTCTCGAAGTCATCACGCGTACGAATAATCTCAGCCACGTCTTTTTCTGGTGGTTCTTTATTCACCCAATCGCCTGCTTGATTGTACATACCGACGTGATATTGAACTTTAAAACCGGATTCAGTTGTCGTTAGTTCCATCCACCAGCCCCAAAACTCACGTTTTTCAGGTGCTTTTTTATCGTCAATACAGACAGATAGACAGTCAAACCAGTAATAACCATCTTTACACAACTCTTCTCTAACATAAGGGCCGATTGCTTTAAATGCGGCTAGCAGGCGAAAATGAGTCGGTAGCTTCGTCACCTCTGACATTTTTATTCTCCATTTTCAATTGCTGAGAAGACTAAGCTTCTACATTTCAGTTGTTTACAGCATTAGAGTCCACTGTTAAACAAATTCAACCAAATGTCATCGACTAAGTTCATCTTCTAGCCACTTTATCGCTAAATCGAGCGCTTGCTCATATCCTTGTGAAATTGTTTTGCTTTTTATTTGCGTAGCTTTGCCATATTGACTAAAGAGAGCCAGCAATTGGTTATCTGAATGGGGACAAACAGGATCCCCCTCCATCCCTAATGCTAATATAGGCACTTTAGTGCGTCGACTAGATAAAAACCCTTGCACTTTCAATGACCAAGCCATGATTTGCCCCGCCATACTACTAATATCAACAGCGTTTTTTCCTAACCGAGAAGCCAACACATCCAAATACATTTTGGACATTTTCTTCAACTTGTCAGGCGCAACAAACACGTCGTGAATAGGCGCGCCTAAAGTAACACAAGCTTTTACTCTCTCAGGTTCCAAGAAGGATAAACGCGCCATGGCATTACCACCAAATCGAAAACCAACCAAGCCAACACGGCGATGATCCACCCACGGTAAATCATAAAGTTGATGTAAGACTTCTTGATGAAGAATGGACGTATTCTCACTGATGCTCCAGTGGCTGCTTTGGCCAATCGAAGGCATATCAATGGTTAACATTGCGATATCTCGCTGTGCAAAATAGTCACGGAAGAGTCGCCACATATCCGTCTGCAGACTATCTAGCCCGCCACTAACGATAACCACTGGCTTAGGCGTGTCCGTTTTTGCTAAATGCAAATGACCAATGATTTTTTTGCCTTGAAAAGGAAATTCCAGGCGCTTGACAACATACTGGGTTTGTTTAGCGCCTTCTTGATAGGCGGTATTAGCTAAGTTTTGCGCCTGCAACGCCAAACTATCATTTTTTAAATGCGGGTAACCGGCAATGCTGTAACACAATGCCGCGTTAAACCATTCGTCAGCGGCTACTTCACCTTCGTTATTTTTAGCACGTTGCTGATGACGCATTCCCAAGCGATTCCACTCAAATGTCCAATTCCCGCTGTGGTAGCCCATCACTGTATCGAGCCAAGTATCGACCGTACGTGAGTGTTTGGATGCAGCAATTCGAGCTAAAACTTCTTCTTGTTCAACAGGATCAATCCCCTGCCATATCCATTGCAGGCGTCTTAAATTTCGATACCAAGCAAAACCTTCCTCTTCCCGCTTTTTGCGCAGCAATTCAACGCTACTGGGTAAATAACTCGCTAATGCGGAGGTTTCTTTAGCTTGTTTATGCTTTCTAAATAACGTTTCAGAAAGGTTTTTACTTTGTTCTTCAGGCATATCAACGCGTCTCGTCGATGGAATAATGTTTTAGGCGCAAACCGAAAATCGTTCATCTAATTGCAGATAAGGTTATCCCGAGTACAACCTAACTGTCTATGATCCCGATTACGTTCATGATGACAATTACGTAACTCGGCAAAAGATACCAAAAAAAAATGGCCCTTAAGGGCCATTTCTTATAGGAAAGATTATCTTTATTTTTGCTTACGGTTGATTGGCTCAACGAAAGACAAAGATAGATCCCACGGCTGCTCAATCCAAGTATCTTGAGCAATATCAACAATGTATTGATCAACGAGATCTTTACCTGCAGGTTTAGCACAAACAGTCACAAATTTCGCTTTTGGGTACATTTCGCGGATTTTACGAGCAGTGTCGCCACTATCGACCAAATCATCAACGATCAAGTAACCTTCACCGTCGTGATCCGGTGCTTTAACTACTGTCATCTCATGCTGGTGATCGTGGTCGTAGCTAGAGATACACACAGTATCAACATAGCGAATACCTAATTCACGAGCGAGAATAGCAGCAGGAACCAAGCCACCACGGCTTACACCTAGGATACCTTTCCATTGTTCTGCAGGCATTTGAAGTTCAGCAAGCTGACGGCAGTACGCCTGCATATTGTCCCAAGTGATAACGAATTTTTTGCTCATTTGTATAACCTAAATTTGTAAAGTGTTGTATCTCTTATCCAAACGCATATTTCACGGCAAATACAATTGCCATGAACCAAACACTGACAGACACTTCGCGAGCTTTGCCACTTAATAGTTTGATGAGTGCATAAGAAATGAAACCAAAAGAGATACCCTCAGCAATTGAGTATGTCATTGGCATCATGATACATGTAACGGCAGCAGGTGCCGCTTCTGTTAGATCATGCCAATCGATATCAGCAAGACCAGAAAGCATTAGAACAGATACATACAGCAGCGCACCAGCTGTTGCATAAGCAGGGATCATTCCTGCAACTGGAGAGAAGAATAATGCAAGCAGGAACAAAATGCCAACAACAACTGCAGTTAAACCAGTACGGCCACCAGCGGCAACGCCCGCAGTACTCTCTACGAATGACGTCGTGTTTGAGGTACCAAATAGCGCGCCGATAGACGTTGCGGTTGAGTCAGCAAGTAGAGCGCGGTTTAACCGTGGTAATTTGCCGTCTTTATCAACCAAGCCCGCTTTAGTCGCGACGCCCATTAAAGTACCAGCCGTATCAAAAAGGTCGACAAATAGGAAAGCGAATACAATTGAAATCATCCCAACTTGGAATACACCTGCGAAATCCAACTGAAGGAAAGTGGGTGCAATGCTTGGTGGCGCAGAAAAAATACCGTGGTATTGAACGTCGCCTAGCAAAATGCCAAGAACAGTAACAATCAAGATTGAAATCATAACTGCGCCAGGAACTTTACGGTTCACCAAACCTACGGTAATGAAGAAGCCTGCAGCTGCCAGCAAACATTTCATTGAAGTGATATCACCTAATGAAATCAAAGTCGCTGGGTTATCAACGATAATGCCTGCACTTTGTAGCGCGATAAACGCCAAGAACAAGCCAATCCCCGAAGATATACCCATACGAAGAGACATAGGTATCGAGTTAATAATCCATTCACGAATGCGGAACAAGCTTAGTAGGATAAAAAGTACACCAGAACAGAATACTGCTGCTAGCGCTACTTCCCATGAGTAATGCATTCCTTTAACAACAGCAAAAGTAAAGAATGCATTGAGTCCCATACCAGGCGCTAATGCAATTGGGTAATTAGCAATAAAGCCCATGATAAAGCAGCCAGCAGCAGCAGCTAAACACGTTGCTACGAATACGGCTCCACGATCCATCCCTGTTTCAGATAAAATCGCTGGGTTCACAAAAATGATGTATGCCATTGTCAGGAAGGTAGTTAATCCTGCAATGATCTCAGTGCGCACGCTAGTCCCGTGTTCACCGAGTTTAAAGAGTTTTTCCAGCATGTTCGATTCCTATAAAGGTAAAATTAGTAAACGGTTGCGTAATCGATTGGGCGCCGATTATAAAGTCATAATTTCACAAATTCCAGATGGAATTGGTTGCGCATCACATTTTTCGCAGAAAACCATGCAAACAATCAGCGCAATATTCACACGATTTAGAATATTAGCACCAATTTCTGGTGCAATAACAACACAATTGGCTCCTGACCAACTAATCAACATTTGTTTCTCTCTGTTGTCAGAAAATTTTTTAAAATGTGCGGCAAGTCGCTACTTAATTATCAAAGAGCGAAGAAATCTTAGCGGTAAACTACGGTGATAATTTGCTTCTATCTGGTACCAACACTTTATATTAACTGGTACTAAGTTTGGCCCCATTTTCTCGCTACCATGAGCCTATAGAACCAAGTAACAAGCAGATTGATAAATCCTTGCTATCGATGCGTTCACATTAAGGGAAATAATCATCTGAGTGGGAAGTTGCCCATTCAATGTTATTTGACATCATGAGCTATGAAATAAGGACATACATCATGACAAATATGGAATGGCAAAGCCGTAAAGAAAAAGTGATTTGTAAAGGTGAAGCAAACCTTGCACCGATCTACGCTGCCAAAGCAAAAAACGCGATCATCACTGACATCGAAGGTAATGAATATATCGACTTTGCTGCTGGCATCGCAGTAAATAACACTGGTAACTCTCACCCTCGAATCGTCGCAGCAGTTAAAGCTCAGCTAGAAAACTTTAGCCATACCTGCTCAACAGTTGTTCCTTACACTAGCTTTGTTGAACTCGGTGAAGGTGTCGTTGAAGCAGCACCTGGTGATTTTGCTAAAAAAGCGGCATTTCTTACCACTGGCTCTGAAGCTGTAGAAAACGCCATTAAATTTGCTCGCCACTACACAGGGCGCCCAGGTGTGATTGCCTTTAAAGGCGGCTTCCATGGTCGTACTAATATGTGTATGGGTCTAACAGGAAAAGTGAACCCTTATAAAGCTGGGTTTGGCCCCTTCCCAAACAACATATACCACCTACCATACCCTAACGAGTATCATGGTGTGACAGAGCAAGAAAGCTTATCTGCGATTGATGATTTATTTGCTTGTGATATCGAACCGTCACAAATTGCAGCGATCATTTTTGAACCTATCCAAGGTGAAGGAGGCTTCTATCAAGCACCTGCTTCTTGGGTAAAAGAGATCCGAGCTCTATGTGATAAACATGGCATTGTCATGATCTGTGACGAAATCCAAAGTGGTTTTGCTCGTACAGGTAAAATGTTTGCTTGTGAATATTATGATGTGGTTCCAGATCTTATCACTATTGCCAAAGGCCTCGGTGGCGGTTTCCCTATTTCAGGTGTTGTTGGTCGTGCAGAAATCATGGATCATCCTCAAGCTGGCGGTATTGGCGGAACATATGCTGGTAACGCACTGGCATGTACCGCTGCTGTTGAAGTGTTAAAAGTCATCAAAGAAGAACAGCTGTGTGAACGTGCACAACATATTGGCTTGCTGTTCAAAGAACAGCTAGAAAGCATGCAACGTGATATTCCTCAAATTGGAGATATCCGCCAAGTTGGTTTAATGGCTGCTGTTGAATTTAATGACCCAGAAACGGGCGCCCCATTAGCAACCCTTACCAAACAGTTGGTGAAAAAAGCCAATGAAAATGGCCTAATCTTGCTGTCATGTGGTGTCAAAGGTAATGTGGTACGTTTCTTACCTCCATTAACGATTGAAACTGAGTTAGTAGTGAAAGGATTAGAGATTGTAAAAACTCAACTTTTAGATCTCACCAAATAACGATCTAAAATACATTCCCAACATCATATTAAAGACATTTAAGGCAGTGAATCATCACTGCCTTTTCTTTATACCCAAATGACCTCAAGATGCAGGATTCAGAGCTTCATCAACGAGCCTAGGTCAAGCTCAATCACTTTTCTTACAGGCAAAAAAAACGCCACCTCATAGTGAGCTGGCGGTGAATTATGATAAGTCCAATTGGACTTTCAAAGAATTCCAATAATTAGGGGTGAACAAACTGTTCGAGTCACAAGTCTTGGGGGGTAACCTCGACTTGAGGAACAGTGACGCTAAGCTGCAAACGGTCAATTCGCCTTAACACCACTGGGTAAACCTTTGAAGATCGTAAGAAATCAAACCCTACGATTGATCTCTCAACTTCCTTAAATGATCTTCTGACTCGTCCATTGAGCTTTAACTTCAACATCGAAGTTGGTTATAAATATACCACAGAGAAAATTTATTACAAGAGTTACGGTGATAAAAATCACATATATTTCATTTTTTGATTTATATCAATTAAATTATGTAATTTAATTACAGAATTTAATACTTTATATGACTAAAAAACATCAAAATAGATCATGAGGATACATATCGTTTCATAATGGAATGATCTTTGTCCCACAAAGTGAGGTCATCAATCTCGCTTTTTAAAACTACTCCCATTACTAGCACAGTGGTATGCTGTAACCGATATACCCAAGTCACTTCTACACATCGAATTGAATCACTGGATTGAAGTAGCACTTTTTTCCTCAATAAGAGCAAAACGAAGTCGTTTGGTTATGTAAACCATCTCTTTTTTAGATCAGCAAGATTAAGATCTAAGACGAATACACATTTAGGAGTTATCTGTGTCTGAATTCCATTCTGAAATAAGCCAGCTGTCGCCTGCCCCTGTATGGCAATTTTTTGACAAAATCTGTTCTATTCCCCACCCGTCGAAACACGAAGAGCAACTGGCTCAATTCATTGTTGATTGGGCGACCAGCGAAGGATTAGAAGTTCGCCGTGATAACACGGGTAACGTTTTTATTAAAAAGCCTGCGACCACAGGCATGGAACACAAGAAAGGGGTTGTTCTTCAAGCGCACATCGATATGGTGCCGCAAAAAAATGAAGATACAGACCATGATTTTACGAAAGATCCAATTCAACCATATATTGATGGGGAATGGGTAACAGCCAAAGGCACAACTCTTGGTG
This sequence comes from Vibrio eleionomae, assembly GCF_009874545.1. Lineage (NCBI taxonomy): Bacteria > Pseudomonadati > Pseudomonadota > Gammaproteobacteria > Vibrionales > Vibrionaceae > Vibrio > Vibrio eleionomae. The sequence goes on from NZ_WEKT01000001.1 coordinate 95,765, forward strand.
CCGATAATGGGATTGGCATGGCAACATGTTTAGCTGTTCTTGCATCAAAAGACATCAAGCATGGTCCTATCGAAGTTCTGCTTACTATTGATGAAGAAGCAGGTATGACCGGCGCGTTTGGGCTTGAAGCCGGTTGGTTAGAAGGCGATATTCTTCTGAACACCGATTCAGAACAAGAAGGTGAAGTTTACATGGGCTGTGCTGGCGGTGTAGATGGAGCACTTGGTTTTTCTATCCAACGTGAAGCCATTCCTGCAGGTTACGTAACTCGTAAAATCGTATTAAAAGGCCTAAAAGGTGGTCACTCTGGTGCCGACATTCACACAGGGCGTGCCAATGCTAATAAACTTTTAGCCCGTTTCTTTGCCGATCACACAGCAGGGTTAGATCTGCGCTTAATTGATTTTAATGGCGGTACATTACGTAATGCAATTCCTCGCGAAGCTTTTGCCACAGTAGCTGTCGCAGCAGACTCTCAAGCGGTTTTAGACAAAGCTCTTAACGCTTATACGCTACTCATTCAAGAAGAGTTGCATAAGATTGAAACAAACATCATCACACTCAATGAAACCATTGACACTGAACAAAATGTGTTTACTCAGGAGTCTCAAGCTACCTTTATCGCAGGGCTAAATGCTTGTCCAAACGGTGTTATGCGTATGAGTGATGAAATTCCTGGAGTGGTAGAAACATCATTGAACGTTGGTGTAGTTACTACTGAGCAAGATAAAGTCACCGTATTGTGCCTTATCCGCTCTTTAATTGACTCTGGACGTATCCAAATTGAAGGGATGCTGACATCTATCGCTCAACTATCAGGCGCGACCATCGAATTAGCTGGTGCTTATCCTGGTTGGAAACCCGATGCTGACTCTGACATTATGCATTTATTCCGCGATATGTACCAAGGTATCTACGGACACAAACCGAATATCATGGTTATTCATGCGGGCCTAGAATGTGGCTTGTTTAAGAAACCTTACCCAGAAATGGATATGATTTCATTCGGCCCAACGATTAAATTCCCTCACTCTCCTGATGAAAAAGTGAAAATTGATACGGTAGGATTGTTCTGGCAACAGATGGTTTCTCTTCTAGAGCACATCCCAGCGAAAGCATAAATCACTGCGACGCTACCCTACTTCAAACCGAGGCATACATAGTCTCGGTTTTTTATTATCACCTTGTCATTTCAATCCGTTTCCCTAACGCCTATTACAATCAAGATTGATAAAATAATTTTGTCGAAACGAACGATATTTTTCATTAGTCGTCATAAACTTATTACTGTTAGAGTCCGCGCCTTTAGACGTACACTTCACAGGTGCAAAGCAGTCTATCAACTCACGTTACGCTACATTTTAGTAATGAAAACAAATAGTCCTTTAAGTAGAAAAGACATGGCAATGACAGAAAAAATGATGGTTGGATGGCGAGAAACCTTAAGCCTACCCAGTTTAGGCATTGAAAAAATCAATGCAAAAATCGATACCGGAGCAAAAACGTCTTGTTTACATGCTTTTAAAGTCGAACCTTTTACCCGCGATGAACAACCTTGGGTACGCTTTTCGATGCATCCTATTCAGCGTGACGACTCTTTGGTTGTGGAATGTGAAGCGCCGGTCGTAGATGAACGCGTTGTTCGTGATTCTGGCGGCCATGAAGAAAAACGTTATGTTATTGTCGCGACCATTGAATTAGGCCAGCAACGTTGGGAAGCTGAAATCACTCTCACCAACCGAGAAAATATGGCATTTCGTATGCTCTTGGGACGAACCTCTATGCATCATCGCATCACTGTCGATCCCGTCGCGTCTTTTTTAATTCCATTTAAGGAAACAAAATAATGAAAATTGGTATTCTATCGCGTAACGCTTCGCTTTATTCCACTAAACGTTTGATTGAAGCGAGCAAACAGCGTGGCCATGAAGTAAAAGTCATTGATGCGCTGCGTTGTTATATGAATATCAATTCCGAGCAGCCAGAAATTCACTGTAAGGGTGAACAATTGTCTGATATCGATGCTGTGATTCCACGTATTGGTTCATCAGTCACATTTTATGGCACTGCGGTGTTGCGCCAGTTTGAAATGATGGGTGTTTACCCAGTTAATGAATCAGTGGCGATTAGCCGTTCACGTGACAAACTACGCTCAATGCAACTATTATCACGTAAAGGTATCGGTATGCCGATCACTGGTTTTGCCAGCAAACCCGATGATGTGAAAGATCTATTAGACATGGTTGGCGGCGCTCCAGTGGTGATCAAGCTACTTGAGGGAACTCAAGGTATCGGTGTCGTACTGGCTGAAACTCGCACGGCTGCCGAAAGTGTTATCGAAGCCTTTATGGGTTTAAAAGCCAATATCATGGTGCAAGAATACATTAAAGAAGCTGGCGGAGCTGATATTCGCTGCTTTGTTATAGGTGATAAAGTCATTGCATCAATGAAACGCCAAGGTGCCGAAGGCGAATTTCGTTCTAACTTACACCGCGGCGGAAGTGCTTCTCTCATCAAAATCACACCACAAGAGAGAAAAACCGCAGTTGAAGCGGCAAGAGTGATGGGACTGAATGTGGCTGGTGTTGACTTACTCCGTTCAGCTCGCGGCCCACTGGTGATGGAAGTAAACTCATCACCTGGCCTTGAAGGAATAGAAGCTGCAACTGGCAAAGACATTGCTGGGATGATCATTGAATTCATTGAAAAGAATGCAGCGAAAAAAGGAACCAAGACACGTGGAAAAGGCTAAGATAAGGCACAAAAATACCGCATATCAACTTTTGGGGGAATCCGTTCCCCCAGCTAGTCGAATGGTAATAGAGCTTGAGGGAGCAAAACTTTATACTCACTCACCACTTTCTATTCCAATCGAAGTCATCAATGGGGCACAAAAAGGCCCAGTGATGATGGTGAATGCCGCCATTCATGGCGATGAACTCAATGGTGTAGAAATTGTTCGTCAACTGGTAAACAGCATTGATGAAAACAAATTGAAAGGAACACTCATTGCTGTTCCTATAGTGAATGTATTTGGATTTATTCACAAATCTCGCTATCTGCCTGACCGCCGAGATCTTAACCGCTGCTTTCCTGGCAGCGATAAAGGCTCACTTGCCTCCCGTATGGCGTATACGTTCTTTTCTCAAGTCGTCACTCAATGCCAATATATTATTGATCTTCACACTGGTGCGATTCACCGTACTAATCTGCCTCAAATTCGTGCCGACCTAAGCAGTCCAGAAACGTTAAGAATTGCTAAAGCTTTCGGAACGCCAGTAACCATAGATTCTCCATTACGTGGAGGCTCATTGCGTAGCGAAGCGGAAAAATGTGGGATTAATGTTCTCACTTACGAAGCCGGTGAAGCTCTGCGCTTTGATCCCTTGGCTATTCATGCTGGCGTGATGGGCATTAAACGTACCATGCAAGAAATTGGTATGTTACGAAAAAGTCGCCGAAAAACACCAGAAACTTTCATAGCTAAATCGACCAGTTGGACCAGAGCTGAATCCGACGGCATTGTACGAACCGTCGTTCAGTTAGGTGATAAAGTCGAAAAAGGGCAAATTCTTGCTTACGTCAATGCACCACTGGGTAAAGCTAAAGTTGAACTTAAAGCCAGTAAAGGTGGCATTATTATTGGCCAACAAACTTTACCACTGGTTAACGAAGGGGATGCCATTTTTAATATTGCGAACTTCTCTCAAGATGACGACAAAGTTGAGCAGTTGGTGGAAGATTTTATCGAAGATATTAGCGACATGGATTTAGAGCCCCTCACAACAGGACACTTACAGATAGGCAGTTAATGCCTGATTTTTAAGTCATTAGGCTCAGTGCCCCAACTCTATGGGGCACGGTATTTTCGACTCAGTTAAATGAAGCCCAAATAATTGCTATCACCATTAACGGACAAACAAATCGCACATACCAAGGCCAGATTTTTCCAAACGTTGACTGACGAAATTCTGTAAAGCCTTGCTCAAGCTCTTTCAACTTCGTGTTTCGATTCCATACCCAGCCACCAAACAGACAGAACAATAACGCTGTAAAAGGTTGTAGATATTGAGTAGCAACCGTTGCCACTAAACCAAACAGGTCTGCAAAGTGATAAACAATCACGACACTAAAAATCGCTATAATCCCGCCTAGAATCCAACTGGTTGGCGTGCGTTTAGTGTGAAAACGCTCTCCCACAAGAGCAACCGGACACTCTAACATCGAGATAGACGATGTCAGTGCTGCAATAGTTAAGAGTAAGAAAAACACCACAGCAAATAGCTGCCCAAGTAACCCTAAACTATCAAACATCATAGGTAGTACTCGAAATACCAAAGTATCTGAACTCAACAAAGAACCATCTGGCGCATAAATTTGTACGCCTTTATGCATGGCAACAAACATCGCAGGTAATACAACCAGACCAGCAATAAACGCCACAGCAGTATCAACTAACGTCACATTCATCGCCATTTTAGGTAGGTTTTCTTTCTTGCTGAGGTATGAACCATAAATTAGCATTGAGCATCCGCCAATGGTTAGAGAGAAAAATCCCTGTCCCATTGCAGCTAGGATTAATTTTTTATCCCAAATCTTATTAAAATCAGGAATCAAATAATGGCGTAGACCTTCTACTGCCCCTTGCTGCATCATGATATAGACAAACAACACCACAAAAAGAGCAAAGAGTGCCGGCATCAGTCGAGTTGACCATTTTTCGATACCTTGTTTTACGCCACCTTGAACGATCAGAATAGTAAAAATATAAAATACGATCGTTCCCAACAGATTACGCTCAACACTAAATCCTTTAAGCCATGTAGTGGCCGCTTCCCAGCCTAAGATATCGGTCATTGCACCGAGCATATAGCAGATAATCCAGCCACCCACAATACTATAAAATGCAAGCACAGCACTGGGCACACTTAAACCTACCCATCCAACGGTTGCCCCCAAGCGTTTAGTCTTTTTATCACTGGTTAAAGCGCGCATGCTATCAACCGGGTTTGCTTGTCCATACCGACCTATCGCCATTTCAACAACCAACATGGGATAAGCAACGACCAAGATCAAAACAAGATAAACCAATAGAAATGCCCCACCACCATTAGTGGCGGCCTGAGTTGGAAACCCCCAAATATTACCAAGCCCGACAGCAGCACCTGCTGCAGCTAAAATAAAGCCAAGTCGAGAGCCGAATGTTTCGCGGGAATTTGCCTGTGTCATGCTTACTCACAATACCAATGAACTAGTTAGCTAGTACGATAAATTAAAACAACTACTCATGCAAACTTTAAAAACATATATAACCAGATAAATATGATTTTTATAACATTAAACTCTAATAATAAACCAAATTTAAGATTTGTATTTTAAGCAAAAAAAAATACCCTACCTTAGTAGGGTATCTCATCGATTCTGTGAGAGGACATATAGGGTTATATGGTAAATACTTGGTAATCTTTCAACTCAGGAATCTTTTTATGCAGTGATTGCTCTTGTTCAACCATGTCATCAACCGAGTCACACAGCTCATCACGCTTTTTCTCAACTTCTTGCTTGTGATCATTTAGCTGTTTCGTCATTTTTTTCTTCAATTCTTCCATGGTGTTGTTTAACTGAGTCAGATTAAAACCACCATCTTGCTTCATACTTGTCGCGACCGTATTAAATGCACTAGTTAAAAACTCGCTGCTGAAGAGTGTCTGTGCTTTTTTAAACTCTTCTGTCCATTGCTTCTGCATGTTATCAAAAGAACTGGCCGGAAAGACAAACTCGCCGTTTTTATAATACCGACTCTGGATTTTGTCGCTGTATGCCTTAACACTCTGCTTCAAATTATCAAAAGCATGAGGAGCCTTTAAGCTAGTAGCGACATCATCAATAATGCCATCAGCTAAAGTTAGCCCATCGCTAATCATCTTTTGTACCTTAGGTACACTTTGATTCAAACTTTGACGAAATTGTCCGACTTGAGATTTTTGCTCGTCGTTTAAGTTAACCTTTTTGCCATCAATAACCACATTATTGTCCGGCTGCAATTTAGCAACTTGGCCATCGGCTCGGTGAATTTCAACTTTAGAACCATCGAGATGAATTTCATTTTTCACGTCAACACGACACTGAGCTGCCCATACTGAAGAACTGGCCATGAAAGCCGTAAAAAATAGTAATACTTTTTTCATTATCATCTCTCGTTTAACCGATTAAATTCTTTGCTCGAGTAGTTTACCGAACTTTGCTTTTATACCCAAGTCACATCAAAATACGGCGGTGTCAAATACCTAAATAACAAAATAGTTAAATATCAAAAAAGCTTAGCTGCTCTGCGGGAAGTTCTGGTTTTAACATCACTGATAACCCCAATAAACGAATTTCACGACCTTGCTGGCGCTTAAGCACATCACTAAGTAACCCTTTAAAGTCATCCAGTTCAAGTTGGTGATGAATATGTTCAATGGTCGTCAGTTGAAAATCAGCAAACTTAACCTTTATACCCTGCTTTATGATGGCTCGTTCTGGAGAAGCTTTGGTGAGTCGTTGGTCAAGTTCTGGAAATAATTTCTGTTCAATAACCTGCCAACATTCCTCATAACTGGAAATATTTTCACTAAACGTACGCTCAACACCAACCGATTTACGCTCCCGCTCAACCACGATATCTCGCGCATCGACCCCATGGCTCTTCTTCCATAGAGAAGCCCCTAACCGGCCAAACTTAATCAGTAAATCTCTATAATCACTATTTTTAATATCCTCACACAGATAAAAACCAGCACGATGCAATTTTTCTAAGCTTACTTTTCCAACCCCTGGGATTTTTTCTAACGGTAATTTATCAACGACCGCTTGCACTTTATCAGGCGGAATAACGAATTGCCCATTAGGTTTGTTCATATCGGACGCAACCTTAGCCAGAAACTTGATAGGAGCCACTCCAGCAGATGCTGTCAAGTGTAATTCTTGCCAAATATCACGGCGAATAGCTTCAGCAATAAGGGTGGCACTTCCATGACACAACGTTGTATTGGACACATCTAAATAGGCTTCATCTAAAGAAAGAGGTTCAATAATGTGGGTATATCGGTGAAAAATCGTATGGATCTGTCGAGATACATCTTTATAAACAGACATACGTCCCGGCACCAACAATAGATGCGGGCAAAGCTTAAAAGCTTGCGCTGTTGGCATTGCAGAATGTAAACCGTATTGTCGCGCCTCATAGTTACAAGTACTCAACACGCCTCTCTGCTTCTGGTTACCACCAACAGCAAGAGGTCGACCTCTGTATTGAGGGTTATCTCTCATCTCAACGGCGGCGTAAAAACAGTCCATATCAATATGAATGATTTTCCGTTGTTGTGATATATTTTCCACAGCCAACCCTCAACGCTGTATATAAAAACAGTGTAGATGAGATTTTTGCACAATCGATGATGAAAAGAAAGCTGAGTCCACACTTACTAGGAATTAAACTGTTTTAGTATTCGGATTAACAATTATTTTTCGCAATTTTCTTTTGTCATTTCTATGCTTAAAAAGTCTCAGACTAAGTGCTGTACGCAAAACTCAGGCGGTTGACTCTCCAAATGACCTCAAGATGTAGCATTCTGAGGTTACTGGGTATGAACACAATATTATGATTGATACCATGCCTGCCTGATATTCGCGAAGCAATGTAACTCCTAAAAACAATTGAACATGAAAGGATATCTCGTTGGATAACAAAGTATTGGTTGTTGAAGATAGCCGCGCATTTCGCAACTACTTACAGAATCAATTAACCAACTTAGGCTACGAAGTGATTTGCTCTGAATCTTTAGCCGAAACAAAAACAATTTTGGCGCAAGAACGTGATTTTTTCTGCACCATCTTAGATTATTGCTTACCTGACGCTCAAGACGGAGAAGCAATAGACTTAGTTCTTGATGCGAAACAAAAAGTGGTGGTTCTCACCGCTACCTTTAATGATGTTATTCGTGAACGTTTTATCGCAAAAGGCGTTTTAGACTACATTTTAAAAGATAGCATGAGCTCTGTTTCTTATCTGATTCCAATGATGAAGCGCTTGCTGAACAACAAACAGCATCACGCTCTCGTTGTCGACGACTCAAAGACCGTGCGCCGTCATGTTTCTCAATTGCTCGAACATCAATACCTCCACACCACCTTAGCTATCGATGGGAAAGATGCTTTACAAAAGATACAAGACAATCCAGACATCAGTATTATCATTACCGATCATGACATGCCCAATATGGACGGCATTGAAATGATTCGTGAAATTCGAATGAAATACAGTAAGAACGAATTAGCGATCCTGGGTGTGTCGAGTTCAGACGATAAAACGATGACAGCTCGTTTTCTTAAAGCTGGCGCCAATGACTTTTTGGTTAAACCGTTTAATCAAGAAGAGTTTTATTGCCGAGTACATCAACTACTCGATATGAAAGAAGCGACCTCAGAACTCTATAGATTGGCCAATGAAGATGCTTTGACCGGATTGTGGAATCGTCGCTATTTCTTCAGTCAGGATGAAAACACGAGTGATAGTTATCAAAGACACATTGCAATGATGGATATCGATTACTTTAAGAAAGTTAATGACACCTATGGCCATGATGGCGGTGATAAAGTACTCACCTCTATTGCTCATATCCTTAGGCTCTATTTTGCTGATGCGGTGGTAGCACGATTTGGTGGCGAAGAGTTTTGCATTCAGTTTTGCGGTGAATATCAATCATTTATCAATCGATTAGAGAATATGCGTCATCGTGTAGAAAATACCTCTATCCCATTTAATGAAGATTCTATCCGGATAACTATGAGTATTGGGGCGGTCAAAGGCGAGAAAAAGAGAATGGTAGAACAGTTAATTAATATTGCAGACGACAGACTCTATCAGGCAAAAAATAGTGGGCGTAATCAGCTCATTTATCAATGATAGATAGTCTGCTACACCCATGTTCACGTTGGTATTTATAAAATAAATACCAACATCTTATCCCAAATTATGCGATTCGGTCTTTTTCCCATTCTGCAATCATAGCGGCACGTTTTGCCGCTTTAGCTTCACGACGTTTACGCGCATCACAAGGTTCTGGGCAGTTACACACTTTTTCAATACCCACTGCACCTAAGCCGCCACAACTACCACGCACGACTTTTCTTTGAAAAATATAGCCTACTGCCATTGCTGCAATCACACAGACAAAAACAGCGAACGTAATAAGGAATGTATTCATACAATCTGCTCACTCTATTCTTGCTGTTTCAAATAAGGATGAAACCTTTCTGAAACTAGTTCTTTAAATCCTTCGTCAGTTTTGACTATCATCAGCACCGCGATCTGATTCTGCTCAGCGACCTGCATTCCTTTTTTATCACCAAGCACCATTAGTCCTGTTGCTAATCCATCAGCCGTCATACACGATGAATGGATTACGGTTACCGACACCACACGGTTATCTATCGGCTTACCCGTATCTGGATCGATAATATGCGAATAACGCCGACCCTCTTGCTCAAAATAGTTGCGATAATCACCGGAAGTGGCGATTGCCATTTCACCGGGTGAAATCACATGTTGCACCAACCGCTGCTCAGCAATTGGCTTTTCTAATGCGATACGCCATTTGGTATTATCAAGCCTATGGCCTTTAACCTTTATCTCACCACCGATCTCAACCATATAATTATCTATATGGTTATCTTCGAGGTACTTTGCCACTTTATCAGCCGCAAACCCTTTCGCTAACGTCGATAAGTCAACATAAAGGTTAGCCATATCTTTGGTAACAAATAACCCATCAAGCTTAAGATGCTGTATGCCTACTCTCTGTTTACCCTGTTGCAAAGCTTGCTCGCTAGGAATCTTATTAGGACGTCCATTGGGACCAAACCCCCATAAGTTAACCAGCGGTCCTACTGTGACATCGAGTTTCCCCAGGGTCAATGAATGTAAACGAATAGCTTCAGCCAACACCGTTGCCGTATCCGGAGATATACCAAACGGGGTATTGCTCTGAAAACGATTGAAACGACTGAGTTCCGATTCAGGTAAATACGTCGACATCTGATCATTCACTTGCTGCAAGATTGCTCCAATCTCACTTTGCACTTGCTCTGCATCAGGTGCTAACTCATTCGTCACATACTTTATATTGAACCGAGTTCCCATTGTGGGACCACTTAAATGTTGCTGCTCGACCGATGGAGAACACCCCATCAATAGAAATAACCAACAAGCACATAAGAACGCTTTCAATGTTACACCACACCTATTTTGTGTAGTGATGTTAATCTTTGTCAGGCGTGAGCCTGATAATTTCAACATCAATATAGGAAAAAGACCGACTTTTTCATATGTTGACGTTTGACTCTTTGTTTTGCCGACCCAAACAAAGAATGGCTGACTCAGTTGAGTCAGCCATAAACACTTTAGACTATTTGGTGATTAACCACCAAAGTCATCCAATAGAATGTTTTCGTCTTCAACACCTAGGTTGTGAAGCATGTTGATTACCGATGCGTTCATGATCGGTGGACCACACATGTAGAATTCACAATCTTCTGGTGCATCATGATCACGTAGGTAGTTTTCGTACACAACGTTATGGATGAAGCCTGTGTAACCATCCCAGTTATCTTCTGGAAGAGGATCAGACAGCGCAACATGCCATGTGAAGTTGTCGTGCTCAGCAGCTAGTTGATCAAAATCTTCAACGTAGAACATTTCACGAGTAGAACGAGCACCGTACCAGAACGAAATCTTACGTTTAGTATCTAGACGTTTTAGCTGGTCGAAGATATGAGAACGCATAGGAGCCATACCTGCACCACCACCGATAAATACCATTTCAGCGTCAGTCTCTTTCGCGAAGAACTCACCAAATGGACCAGAAATCGTACATTTATCACCTTCTTTAAGTGACCAAATGTAAGAAGACATTTGACCCGGTGGTACGTCTGGGTTGTTTGGCGGCGGAGTCGCAATACGTACGTTCAGCATGATGATGCCGTGCTCTTCTGGGTAGTTCGCCATAGAGTATGCACGGATAATTGGTTCATCCACTTTAGACTCGTAGCGGAACAGATTGAATTTGTCCCAGTCTTCACGGAATTTCTCAGGTACATCGTAGTCTGAGTATTTCACGTGGTGAGCTGGTGCTTCAATCTGAATGTAACCACCTGCACGGAACGGTACAGATTCACCATCAGGAATTTGCAGTTTAAGCTCTTTGATGAAGGTTGCTTTGTTATCGTTAGAGATAACAGTACATTCCCATTTTTTCACACCAAAAATTTCTTCTGGCAATTCAATTTCCATGTCTGTTTTCACAGCAACTTGACATGAAAGACGTTCACCTTCACGCGCTTCACCTTTAGTAATATGGTCAAGCTCGGTAGGTAGAATGTCGCCACCACCAGATTTTACTCTTACACGACACTGGCCACAAGAACCACCGCCACCACAAGCAGAAGATACAAAAACACCTGCACCAGCAAGTGCAGACAGTAGCTTACCACCTGGCTGAGTCACGAACCCTTTCTCAGGGTCGCCATTGATAGAGATTGTAATGTCACCCGTTGGAACTAGCTTAGATTTAGCGAATAGAATCACTAACACTAATACTAGAACAATCAGGGTAAACATCACTACACCAAGAATAATGTCCATTGACTATTCCTTAATTGTTGCGGTTTACCCGACTTACAGTTGAACACCAGAGAAAGACATAAAGCCAATCGCCATCAGACCCGCAGTGATGAACGTAATACCTAGACCACGTAAACCAGGAGGTACATCAGAGTACTTCATTTTCTCACGGATACCTGCAAGAGCAACGATTGCTAACATCCAGCCCACACCTGAACCGAAGCCGTAAACAACCGATTCACCGAAGTTGTAATCACGTTGTACCATGAAAGATACGCCACCAAAGATCGCACAGTTAACTGTGATTAGCGGTAGGAAGATACCTAACGCGTTGTACAAAGGTGGGAAGAAACGGTCCAGAATCATTTCTAGAATCTGTACCAATGCCGCAATAACACCGATGAAAGTAATAAAGTTAAGGAAACTTAGATCAATGCCTTCACCTAATGCACCTGGTTTTAATAGCAGGTTGTACACTAAGTTGTTCACTGGCACAGAGATAGTCAGAACCACTGTTACAGCGATACCTAGACCAAATGATGTCTTAACTTTCTTAGATACGGCAAGGAATGTACACATACCTAAGAAGAAAGACAGCGCCATGTTTTCGATAAAGATCGATCTAACGAGTAGACTAATATAATGTTCCATGACTACCTTACTCCTTCGCTTCTACTTGTTCAGGTTTGAGTGTACGAATCGCCCAAATCAAGAAGCCGATTAGGAAGAAAGCAGATGGAGCTAACAGCATTAGACCGTTTGGCTCGTACCAACCACCATCTTTAACTAAAGGCAACACTTCAAGACCAAAGATTTTGCCTGAACCTAGAAGTTCACGGAAGAAACCAACAACAATCAGAACAAAACCGTAACCTAGACCGTTTGCAATACCATCAATGAATGATGGGATTGGTGCCGATTTCATAGCAAATGCTTCAGCACGGCCCATTACAATACAGTTTGTAATGATAAGACCAACGAATACTGAAAGCTGTTTTGATACATCATAAACAAAAGCTCGCAGCACTTGGTCTACCACGATAACCAAAGAAGCGATAATAGCCATCTGAACGATGATACGTACACTACCTGGAATGTGGTTACGGATTAAAGAAACAAAAAAGTTTGAAAAAGCAGTTACTACCATAACCGCAATAGTCATAACAAATGCTGTTTCTAGTTTAGTCGTCACAGCAAGAGCAGAACACACACCCAGCACCTGAAGTGCGATAGGGTTGTTGTCCAATACAGGCTCTAACAAACTGTTTTTTAGACTTTTCGCACTAGACATTAGTTTATACCTCCGTCACGACGAACGCTCGCTAGGAAAGGACCGTAGCCCATGTCACCTAACCAGAAGTTGAATTGGCGTTGAACACCATTACTTGTCAGTGTTGCACCTGAAAGCGCATCAACACCGTGAGTAGAGCCTTTAGGAGCACCACCTTTCACGATACGAATTGCCGGTTTGCCATTTTCATCAAACAATTTTTTACCAACGAATTGTGCACGCCATTGTGGGTTTTCAACTTCACCACCCAATCCTGGAGTTTCACCTTGTTCGTAGTAAATAATGCCATCTACTGTGTCCGCATCCATTTCAACAGCAACAAATGCATACATCATAGACCATAGACCATTACCGTGAATCGGAAGGATCATACGAGTGAACCCGTTATCGCCTTTCACTAGGTATACAAGGCCGTAGTTAGCACGACGAATGATTTTACCTGGATCTTTATCTGTTGGTAGTTTGATTGACTGCTTAGGATTGTTCGCTGCTGCACGTTGGTTGTACTGAGAAGCAGGAACACCGTCTGCGGTTTTATCTGACAATTTACCAGTATTGAAGTCCAAAACTTTTGGCACGATATATTGAGAGTAAAGTTCTTGAATAGAACCTTTGCTCATATCAACACCTGATACGTCCAAAATTTTGCTTTGTTTATCTAACGCTGCATTCAGTTCCTGCTTATCGCGTAAACCGACTGCCGCTACCGATACGATGATTGAGCACACTAGGCTCAACACGATAACGACTAACAGCGTTTTCTTAATGCTATCGTTATTGCTTGCCATAGCGCGCTAGTCTCCGCTTGATATTTTTTTCTACAACGAAATGGTCGAACAGAGGAGCAAATAGGTTAGAGAATAGAATCGCTAACATCATGCCTTCTGGATATGCAGGGTTTACTACACGAACCAAGACACACATTACCCCGATCAGAATGCCGTATGCCCATTTACCTTTATTAGTAAATGAAGCAGATACAGGGTCTGTCGCCATGAAGAACATACCAAATGCGAAGCCACCTAAAACTAGATGCCAGTGCCAAGGCATGCCGAACATTGGGTTAGTATCAGAACCAATAACATTGAACAGAGTTGATAGTGCGATCATACCGATCATAACACCACCAATGATGCGCCATGATGCAATACCCATGTAAACGATGAATGCTGCACCAATTAGCAATGCTAACGTTGATGTTTCACCGATTGAACCAGGAATATTACCAAGGAAGGCGTCCATCCAAGTGATTGTTTGGCCTGTTGCTGCATTAATTAAGTGAGAACCGGTATGACCTTGAGCCCATTGGCTAAGAGCAGTCGCACCAGAGAAACCATCTGCTGCAGTCCAAACTACGTCACCAGAAATGCTAGCTGGGTAAGCGAAGAATAGGAATGCACGGCCCGCCAACGCAGGGTTAAGGAAGTTACGACCAGTACCGCCGAACACTTCTTTCGCCACAACCACACCAAAGGTAATACCTAGTGCAGCCTGCCATAAAGGCATTGTTGGTGGAACAATCAAAGCAAATAGAATTGAAGTAACAAAGAAACCTTCGTTCACTTCGTGCTTACGTACCATACAGAATAGCACTTCCCAGAAACCACCAACAATAAAGACTGTTAGGTAAATAGGTAGGAAGTAAGTGGCACCCAGCAACATTTTGCTGCCCCAACCAGCATCAGTACCCATGGTGCCACCGATCATTTCGGTGAACCAGTAATGCCAGTTACCGTTAACGATTGCAGTGAATTGCTCACCAGAATACATGTGGTGTAGAGCGGCAATAGCTTGACCACCCGCGTTGTACATACCAAAGAACATCGCAGGGAAAACAGCCAGCCAAACCATGATCATGATACGTTTTAAATCAACGGCATCACGAACGTGCGAGCTTTTATTTGTCACTGTACCAGGAGTGTAAAAAATGGTTGCTGCTGCTTCGTAAAGCGCAAACCACATTTCATACTTACCACCTGGTTCAAAGTGATGCTCGATATCTTCAAGAAACTTTTTAAGGCCCATGAAATTACCCTTCTTTCTCAATCTTATCCAGGCACTCACGAAGTAACGCGCCGTACTCGTATTTACCAGGACATACAAAGGTACACAGTGCTAGGTCTTCTTCATCAAGCTCTAGAGCACCCATGCGCGCTGCGCTATCGGTGTCGCCAGCACATAGATCACGAAGCAACAAAGTTGGCTCCATATCTAACGGCATTACTTTTTCGTAATTGCCGATTGGCACCATTGCACGCTCACTACCACCAGTCGTGGTTGTCATGTTAAACAACTGACCAGAGAATAAGTGGCTAATGAAAGAACGAGTCACTGAGAATTTATTCTTACCAGGCAATGCCCAACCAAGAAACTCTTTATCACGACCTTCACGCAACACAGAAACTTGTAAGTGATAACGGCCAAGGTATGCGTGTGGACCAGAAGCATGAGTACCAGATAGTACTGAACCAGAGATCACTCGAACTTCACCCTGCATGATTTCGTTATCAACGATATCATCAAGGTTTGCACCAATTACGGTACGGATAAGACGAGGATTATTAACCACTGGGCCTGCTAAAGAGATAACACGCTCATTATTAAGCTCACCAGTTAGGAACAACTTACCGAACGTAATCACGTCTTGGTAGTTGATATGCCAAGCAACATTGTCAGCATTCACTGGGAATAAGTGATGCATGTGAGTGCCTGGTAAACCAGCTGGATGCGGGCCGTCAAAAACGTGTTCTTCAACATTTGACTGAGTAGAACGCGGTAAACTTGTACCTTTTTTACAAACGTACACTTTACCTTCGGTAAGGGCAGAAAGCACATCTAGACCAGCAGTAAATGCTTCAGATTGCTCGTTGATAACAACACTAGGCTCTGCCGCTAATGGATTCGTATCCATTGCTGTCACAAAGATTGCTTTCGTGTTTGAATCGATTGCCGGTACCTTGCTAAACGGACGAGTACGTAATGCAGTCCAAAGGCCAGAATCCACCAATTGAGTTTTAACCGCTTCACGGTCAATACCTGCAATTTGGCTGGCTTCAAACTTGTTGAAAGTCACTTGGTCATCACCTGCAACTTCAATCACAACAGATTGAAGTACACGTTTTGCACCACGGTTGATTTCAACGACAGTCCCTGCAGCTGGCGCAGTAAATTTGACTCCTGGGTTCTTTTTATCTTCAAAAAGAACTTGAGCTTTCTTCACTACATCACCTACACGAACATGCATTGTTGGACGCATGCCAACATACTCTTCGCCAAGCAAGGCGACTTTTTTGATGGTTTTACCATCATTAATCACCTGGGCAGGAGTTCCAGAAATAGGAAGGTCCAAACCCTTTTTTATTGTAATCATACGCACTTGCACTACTTTTTTATCGGGAAAAAGATTCTTTGATTGCGCAAATTTGAGGCACACATCACCGCCGACTTGCCTGAAATCGCTATGATATAAAGACAACCACGATTCGAGTACCTCTTTGACACGACATTTGCTGTGTCAGCTTTGACGTTTTATTAAACACCAAAGTCGCAACATCCTTTTAAAAACCCCATCACATTTTTCACATGAGGTTCGTTAGGTGCCATAGTTTAGCATTTTTTCCGAACTCGATGCCATTATGAATCATGATATTAAAGAGTAATTTCATGATTAATCTCAAGGTTAATCGGATTAATTTGTAGCTACCTGACATATTGCACAGTAACAATTATCCACACCATGAATAAGGAGAATGGTAAATATATTTACCATTTCAATTATAAGTATGAATTATGCTTCGTCGATTTGTTTAAATCCTGTTACATTATTGTCCAAAAAACGGCACCTTGCTGCCTTTTCACACTCATAACGAATAATTAATGACCACCACCCATACACAACGGGCTGTCCGGACTGCCAGAAGTACGCTCTTTCCACTCGTCTTGTGTATAAGTATGAATGGCTAGCGCATGAATATGAGTCCCCAGTTCATCTGCCAACGTTTGATTCACCAAACGATGGCGAGCGATGAGTTTGAGCCCTTCAAATTGGCTACTAACCACTACAACTTTAAAATGACTTTCAGAACCTGGCGGAACGTTATGCATGTAACTTTCATTTTCCACACTGAGATAGTCAGGCTGTAGCGCATTGTGTAACTTCGTTTCGATCACTTCTTGAATCATACTGCTTCCTTGTTGCCCTTTCGGTGTCCAACAAATAGGTTATACGGATAATATAGCGACTAAGTTTACCTCTCAAAGCAGAATAATAGAAAGGTTTTGGTTTGCAGTTCAGTTGCCATTTGCGACAATAGTGGTAATGCCTGTTAATCCATTAAAACTATGAATACTGAGCTAACGCTACATCAAAAAACGCTAACGTTGCACCGTTACCCTGTCCGTACTAATGAGATGCTCCAAGCATGGGATGCTGGGGATGAATATTTAATTAATCATATTGAAGAACAAGAAATCACGCCCCAAAAGCATATTCTTATTCTTAATGATCATTTCGGAGCTCTGAGTTGCTGGTTTTCACAACACCATCGTGTCACAGTCATCAGTGATTCGTTCATATCTCATCAAGGAATTAAGCATAATTTAGAACAAAATCATTGCCCCACAGTGACATTACTCACTTCCGTTGATGATATACCTAATGATGTTGATATGGTTCTTATGCAAATTCCTCGAAATAATCGGTTCTTGGGATGGCAGTTAAGCCAATTACGTACTGCCCTTTGCTCTAATGTTCCTTTGATTGCAGTGAACAAAGCAAAAGACATTCATAATTCAACGCTAAAATTGTTTGAACAATGGTTTGGTGCCACAACGACATCTCTTGCATGGAAAAAACATCGTCTCGTATTTAGCCAACCAAACACTAAAAAAACGGCTGAACATCCACCTTATTTAGAGTGGAATATTGAACATGAGTCGATCATGCTAAAAAACTTACCTAATGTTTATTCAGGTGAAAATTTAGATCAGGGTGCTCGGTTTATGTTAGAACATTTACCGGCGGATCCAAACATCCAGCATTTTACTGATTTAGGCTGCGGAAACGGCGTGCTCTCTGTCAAAATGGGGCAACTTAACCCACAAGCGAATATCCGTTGTGTGGATGAGAGCTTTATGGCGGTGGAATCGGCGCGACAAAACTTGCTATCTAACTTGCAGCATGCTCACCAGCGAGATATAGAATGTTTGGCGAACAACTGCTTAGATAATATTGCAGGACAAAGTACTGATATGGTGCTGTGTAACCCTCCATTCCATCAGCAACAGGCTATCACTGATCACATCGCCTGGCAGATGTTTTGTGATGCTAAGCATGTCCTGAAAAAGCAAGGTAAATTACTGGTTATCGGCAACCGACACCTAAGGTACGATATAAAGTTAAGTAGATTATTCGGCAAGTCTAACGTCAAGACTGTCACAGGTAATAAAAAGTTTGTTATCTTAGAAGCTACTAAGTGAAGGCTATAGCATTATCATGCTCAAACAAAGAAAGGAATTAACCATGAAAAAACTGGTTCTCGCGGCGTCTATCGCCTTACTGACCGCTTGTGCTGCTCCTCAGCAAGAACAGGTTAACTTTATGCCAAAAGCGGTATTGAGCCAATCTGACATCGTTAATAACGCATCATTTACTCTAACGAGCAAAGATGTACGCTCTGCTCAATACGTAGCCCTAGTCGATAGCGGTCGTAACCATATTGAACCAGTTCATGCTCGTCAAAATGTTCGTATCGCACTAGAAAATACACTAGCGGAACAGTTTAATTCTCAAGGCTTCAATATCACGGTTAACAGTGAGAATACGCTAACGGTAGATGTAGAACAGGCACTAGTGAATGTAAAACATTCCATTATGGAAAACCAAATGGATGCCAAAGTGGTTATCCAATTAACCGCAGAAACGCCTAAAGGTCGCTTAGTAAAAACGTACACAGGTACAGCGAAACGTACTGCTGCTCTAAGTGCATCGGTTCAAGATATCCAAATGGTGTTAAATGATGTGGTAAACAACGTGTTGAAGGAAATTGCCAACGACTCTGAACTGAAAAATTACATGAAGGAACGTTTCCATGGCTAAATGGTGTTTCGCCCTATTCATGTGTTTTAGTGCCTCAATTTGGGCGGCACCTACCGTAGTTGTTGACACGAGTTTGGGCTCTTTTACCGTAGAGCTCAACCAAGATAAAGCGCCAATTACTGTGAAAAACTTTCTTCGTTATGTCAAAGATGGCAGCTACGAAGGCAGTATTTTCCACCGTATAATTCCAGGCTTTATGGCGCAAGGTGGTGGTTTTGATGCTGATTTAAAACCATTACAAACCTACAAGCCGATAAAAAATGAATCGACCAACGGCCTACGTAATGATACAGCAACCATTGCAATGGCTCGGACTCAAGCACCGGATTCAGCGACTCGACAATTTTTTATCAACTTTGTAAATAACGGCTTTCTAAATGCAAGAGCTGGCCAAGCTGGTTATGCCGTGTTTGGTAAAGTCGTCAAAGGCTTTGATGTGGTAAAAAGTATGGCAAAAGAAGCCACACATAATGTGGGCTATCTGCAGAATGTACCAGAAAAACCGATCATTATTCGTCACATTAGTCTTGTGAAATAAACTCTAAAGCTCCAACAATGCTGTTGGAGCTTTCTCATAGGGAGCCTTCATGTTCTCCAATTCACCTCTCTCTTGGCGACAAACCTATCAAAGTTACCGTGACATTCGTTTAATTTGGGTCTTCTTACTCGGTTGCTCAAGCGGTTTCCCTTGGGTACTTATCGGCTCGAGCATGTCCGGATGGTTAAAAGATGCAGGGCTAAGTCTTGCCGCAATCGGATATTTTGGCAGTGTTTTTGGTGTTTATGCCATTAACTTTCTTTGGGCTCCATTAGTTGACCGTGTAAAACTTCCTTTGCTTGGCAATAAACTTGGACAACGACGCAGCTGGATTTTTCTGTGTCAATTCATTATCTGCATTACTACCGTATTTTTAGCTGGGATGCATCCGGCAACAAATTTGTGGCTAACGTCATTATTGGCATTAATTATCGCAACCTCTTCTGCAACTCAAGATATTGCCATTGATGCTTTTCGTATCGATAGTTTTTCTAAATCAGAAGCCGATAAGATGCCTCAAGCCTCAGCGATGTCAGTTATTGGCTGGTGGACTGGCTATTCTCTACCCGGCTATCTCGCCTTCATCAATGCTGATAGCCAAGGTTGGAACACAGTATTTTATGGTATGGCTGCCATTGTGGTTCTGCTGATGTTCTTTACATTATGTGTTGGAGAACCTAAAACACATCGTGATGAATTACAGCATTTAGCCGAAGAGCGCTACAACAAAGTATTTAATAATGGAACGGTACAAACGTGGCTGACAGTGACGATTGTTGAGCCATTTTTAGATTTCTTCCGCCGGAATGGAGTACGCGTTGCGATTACCCTACTATTGTTTGTCTTTTTATTTAAAATCGGCGAAGCATTCTTGGGTCGAATGTCTATCGCGTTTTATAAAGAAATAGGCTTTAGCAACGAGCAAATTGGCTACTATTCAAAACTCATCGGTTGGGGAGCCACTACGGTTTTCACTTTGCTTGGTAGTGTCATTAATGTTCGATTTGGTATCATAAAAGGGCTAATGATAGGTGGAATAGCGATGTCTGCCAGTAACCTGATGTTTGCTTGGATTGCTCAAGTTGGACCAAATGAACACCTGTTCTTGGCTACAGTGATTACCGACAACTTCACAACCGCTTTTTCAACAGTGGCATTTGTTTCTTTCCTTACCTTACTGACAGGTCAAGCGTTCTCTGCAACCCAATATGCTCTGCTTGCTTCACTCGGTAATTTTAGTCGTACTACGCTCTCATCATTTAGTGGTCAGTTTGCGGAATACTTAAATAACTGGTCGCTGTTTTTTGTCTTCACAGCAATCATGGTCATTCCAAGCTTAATCATGCTTTACACACTTCGGCACTACTTCGATAATTTACTCGAACAAGCCAAACATAGGCAAGATTAAGGCACAAACAACGAAAGGAGGCTTTGCCTCCTTTCGCTATGATGAATGGCGTCAAAGTGGGTTAAGGATAAAGCCCCTTACCAAAACGGTTGAACAATCGCGCAACCCCTTGAGTAAATAGCATGGTATCAGTCAATACAGTAAGACACAGGCAATCTTGATCAGTTGAGGTTTGCGGCGAGTGTTTGATTGACGCATCTCTTTGCATAAAATCCCCTGCTTCATAATGCCCGTCTTCATCACTAAATCCACCATGTAAAACAAGGGTAGATTCTATGCCACGGTGCGTATGCTGCGGGACCGACACACCGGGTTTCATATACATTAAATTGAGCCTAACGTCCTCATCACTGTCGAGCGCTAAACTGAGTACTCGCCCGCCATAACTGCGCCAATCCTTCATGTTTTTAACAAAAGGCTGCAGTACCCTAGGAACTCGGATAACTTGACCTTCTATATTCACAAATGAAGCCTTACGAGCCGCTTGTCCACTAAGCCTATTTTGATGTGCTTGAGGAAGAGCAACAATATTTTCAAACATCGCGTCAAACTCAGGCTCCCAGCCTATCATTTCTGACGATTGTTCTGATGATAATTGATCACCCAAAACCTGCTCGAACTGGCGAACTGTCGCTCGACAATGGGGACAAAACTCAAGGTGAGCAGATACCGCTATACCATGCAGATAATCAATGCTTCCATCGGCGTATGCTGCCAACAAATTGGATTCAGGATGATGACTCATAAATGCTCCGCATCAATAGAAATTCGTAATTTTTCAACGGCGAGTCGCAAGCGAGACTTTACCGTACCTAAGGGAATGTTATACATGTCAGCAACTTGTTGATGAGGGAGCTCGTCTAAATAAATTGCCCTAACCACCTTTTGCTGCGCATCGGGTAACTGGTCCAAAAACTTAATTACCTGCTCTTTCAACATCTCATGCTCTGGCGCATAATGCTCAACCAAATCTGGCGGACAAAAATCGGCTGGCCAAATATCATCAGCAAGTAGATATCCGTCTTTGCCTTTCTGCCGCCGAAGCGTGTCAAAGCAAAGATTACGAGCAATAGTAAATATCCATGTTGATAATCCACTTTTTTCACCATTAAAAAGGTGTGATTTTTGCCAAACCACCGCAAGCGTTTCTTGCACCAACTCTAAAGACGCTTGCTCGTTACCAATATGCTTAAAAACAAATTGTTTAAGGCGAGGTGAGAAATAACTGAATATCAGAGCAAAAGCATGTTTGTCACGCTGTTTGACTTTTTCCATACAGTCGGTCCAATCAGCACGTTCAAACTTACTTGCAGTTAAAAGCAATATTTCAGACTGTCGCATCGGCTTACTTTCCATCGTCCACCAGCACCTAAGTTATGCTCACTAACCTTTCTACGTATCTCACATGTATTCGATCACTCAAGATTAAGAGTGATCGAAAAATTCTTTTGCGTTGACGAGATAAGAGATAGCTGTTTCACAATTTGAATGTTGCGAAAGCTGATCGAATTGCTCATTAGTCAGCGGCATAAGTTCAAGCCAACGCTGGGCAACCCAACTTGCATCATCGTAAAAACAGTGTGTATACAGATCGCCCAGCTGCGGAAATTGCTCGTATACTTTTTGCAAACGCTGTGCGAGAAACATTTCATCATCTTCCATTTCACGAACAGACCAAGTAGGCAACCACTCCACTTTTGCTTTTCTCAGTCCATCAAACTCGGAACGCACTGAATGAATGCAAAATCGCTTGACTCCAACAACGGTTATACCGAGCAAGCCATCAGATAATGTTTCAAAATCAACTATTTTGACCCAGGTTCCATAACTGGAAAGTGGGTTTGCAGGTTGGTTACCACTACTATCGAACAAACAAAGCCCAAAACCAGAATCCGCTTTCGAACATTCAGCAACCATACGTCGATATCTAGGCTCAAATATTCTTAGCTTCATCTTTCCTTCTGGCATCACGATAGAACCCAGTGGGAACAACATTATCTCTTCCACGAACCGCTCCTTGCGCAAGTTAATTCGTACTTTGTACGAACCACTTTTTTTCTCGATCACTTTAAAAGATAGCAAACGTTTAGCCGTTACGAACCTCGCCAAACAAACGATTAAGATCACATAAAAAATGCAATAATATGAAAATAAAATAAAGTTCCGTAGGTATTTTTATTAATGTGATAATAGTCACTATTTTTCATTGGATTTACATTATTTACTTCTTTTAATTGAGATATTTATCGCTATTATCGCCTTAAATGGAAGCTCGCAGTTGTTATAGAACTTCTGAATCAAAAAAAGCAAACGTAGAGAATCACAGAAATGCGCAAATTACTTTTAGCTCTTGGGCTAGCTCTAACTGTAGCGACACCAGCAATGGCAGCAGACTACAGTGATGGCAATACACATAAAAATGATTATAAGTGGATGCAGTTCAACTTAATGTATGTACTTAATGAAAAACCAGGAAACACTGACCACGAATACTTTGAAATGGAGTTCGGCGGTCGTTCTGGAATTTTCGATCTTTACGGTTACCTAGACGTGTTTAACCTAGCTGACAAAGATAGCAACGACAAAGCTGGCAGCGACAAAATGTTTGCTAAATTTGCGCCTCGTATGTCTCTTGACGGTCTATTCAACACTGACCTATCTGTTGGTCCAATCAAAGAATGGTACATCGCTGATTACACAACCATTGACGGTGGTGATACATCTAGCAGCGGTTACGCGACTAAAAATGGTATCGGTACTGACGTAATGGTTCCTTGGTTTGGTAAAGTGCAGTTTAACCTTTACAAAACGTACAACATCAAGAAAAACGAATGGAACGGTTACCAGTTCTCTACTGTTTGGTTTAAACCTTTTGTTAACTTCGAAAACGGTTCATTCATTGCTTACCAAGGCTACCTAGACTACGAATTTGATCTACAAGAAAAAGCAGGTGCAACGTCTAAGCACGGTCTAGCTTGGTTTAACGGCATCTACTGGCATAATGACCGTTTTGCAGCAGGTTATGGTCTAAAAGTATTTGATGACGTTTACGGCATCAAAGATACTTCATCTTTCAGTTCTTCAGGCGTTAGTCACTACTTCGACGTAACTTACAAATTCTAATCTGCTTTGATTTAAGAATGTACAAAAATGGCGCGTTTATACGCGCCATTTTTATATCCCACTGTTACGGTCTCACATATTCAAAAATGTTCTGCTTGGCTTTATCACCTCCGATCATTATCCTTACATGGCAATTAACGAGGTGAGATAAAGAAATGAATATTGTAATCGTGGGTCCTGGCGCTATAGGCTCACTGTGGGCTTACTCCTTATATCAGGCTGGGCACAAGGTCAGTTTGTGGAGTAAACACATTCGCCCGACTTCATCTCTTACTCTTGAAAACGTCGATGGTGAAATACATCCACACATCTCATTTCCAGCACAAGAATACTCTCAACTTAACCATGCAGATCTTATTTTGGTTACCGTTAAGGCTTGGCAAGTAACACAAGCCCTATCCCCTTTGCTTGAGCATATTCATACAGATACCATTTTGATGTTCATGCAAAATGGAATGGGGGCAACCGATCAATTATTCCCAGCGCTAAAACATTACCCAACATTACTTGCAACCACGACTCATGGTGCGTGGAAACCTTCGTCAGATTACGTTCGACATACTGGTCTTGGTCAAACCACGATCGGAGCTCTCAACAGTAAAGGAGAGTCATGCCAGTTTATTGCTGATGTTTTTGAGCATGCTTTACCAAATAGTCTTTGGGTCAATGATATTTCAGTGCCTTTATGGGCCAAATTAGCGGTAAATTGTGTGATTAATCCTTTAACAGCGATTCACCAATGTAAAAATGGTCAGTTGTTAAGTGACACATTTACCACCACGATCAACAAATTGGTGGAAGAATTGGTTTTAGTCATGTCGCAGGAAGGCATCTCTATCACACACGCTGTACTGCGCCAACAGATCTTGTCTGTTGCCCAAGCGACCGCCGATAATTTTTCCTCAATGCAACAAGATATTATTCATCAGCGCCCAACCGAGATAGACTTTATTAACGGTTACTTAGTAAAAATAGCCCAGCAGCATGGGATAAAAACACCAGAAAATAAGCAATTATTTCAACAAATTAAAAAATTAGAAAAACAATGGAGTCAATTATGACTAAAAAGATTTTAGTGCCAATTGCACCCGGTACGGAAGAAATGGAAGCCATTACCATTATTGATATTCTGACGCGTGCAGGCTACGAAGTGACCATTGCTAGTGCTGATTTCGAAGGCAATCTGACGATGAAAGCGTCTAGAGGAGTCACATTAACCGCAGATTGTACTCTTGTTGATATTGCTGATGATGAATTTGATGCTGTTGTTCTCCCCGGAGGGTTAGGTGGCGCAGAAGTCTTTCGTGACAGTACTGTGTTAATTGAGATCATTAAACAACAGAAATACGATGGTAAACTTGTGGCGGCAATTTGTGCTTCACCCGCCATCGTATTACAACATCACAATTTATTTTCTGGCGCTCTAATGACATGCCACCCAAATTTTCAGTCTGATATTCCAGCTGATTTATGGCGAGCTAAACGCGTCACTTTCGATGTGAATCAAAATTTGCTGACTAGCCAAGGTCCAGGCACGGCACTAGAATTTGCTATAGAAATTATTATTCGCTTATCAGGCAAGCCATTCGCCAAGCAAATTGCCGAGCCACTCGTGGTTCTACCTCAACTTCACTATGATAAACTCAGCGAAGAATAAGCAGTTACTAATGATCAATATTGAACAAATTAGAGCGCAGTTTCCAGCTTTAAATCAAAGTGTTAATGAATATGCATTAACATATTTAGATAACGCAGCCACCACTCAAAAACCTCAATGTGTCATTGACGCAATGGCTGATTATTACCAAACCCATAATGCCAATGTACACCGCGGTAGTCACCACCTCACCGCTCAAGCAACCACATTGTTTGAACAGGCACGAGAAACGGTTGCCCAATTCATTGGGGCTTGCTCTCCTGACACCGTTATTTGGACACGGGGCGCGACAGAATCGATTAATCTCGTTGCTCAAAGCTATGGCCGCCAGCAGCTGAGTGTTAACGATGAAATTTTGATCTGTGAAAATGAACATCACGCCAATATTGTCCCTTGGCAACTCATCGCGGAACAAACGGGTGCAAAAGTAATTAAAGTACCAATCACTCACAATGGTGAGTTTGATATTGATGCATTTAATTCTTTGCTTTCAACACGTTGTAAAATTGTCGCCATTGCCCATATCACCAATGTCACTGGCGCACGTCAGCCTATTGAGCAAGTGATTACTGCTGCTCATCAGATTGGAGCCAAAGTTCTGGTTGATGGCGCACAAGGCATTGTCCATGAGAAAGTGAATGTCACAGAACTGGATGCAGATTTTTATGTATTTTCAGGACATAAACTCTATGCCCCCAATGGCATCGGTGTTCTTTATGCTAAGCCAGAATTACTTGATACCATGCCTGTGTGGCAAGGTGGCGGCAAGATGGTTGATAAGGTGTCATTTGATACAGGCACAAGCTTTGCTCAAGCCCCTGCAAAATTTGAAGCGGGTACACCAAATGTCGCGGGAGCCATTGGCCTCGCTACGGCAATTAATTGGTATCGACAATTTGATCATCATGAGGTGAAGCAGCATATTCATCAATTGCAATTGAATGCCCAGATGGCGCTAAACACCATTGATGATATCAAAATTATCGGTTTTCAGCCTGATGCAGGTATCATCAGTTTTGTTATGCCAGGCGTTCATCATCAAGACATTGCTACTCTGTTGGATCAACAAGCTATTGCGGTACGAGAAGGACACCACTGCGCCCACCCACTGATGGATGCTCTGGGAATAAAAGGAACAGTAAGAATCTCGTTTGCTATTTACAACACACAACAAGATGTCGACCGCCTGATCTCCAGCGTAAAAAAGGCTGTGGATATACTGTAGCAACGCATCTTTTATTTTTATCGAGCGATAAATATTGGCTTTAATTCATTTAAAATAGATAATTTGCAAAATTTTACCAAAAATTGACTTACTTAAAGTTAGTATTTATGTATATTACAGTGTTAGTAGGAATTTTATATCTAATCCTATTAACACTATAAAAATTAAGTTAGTAACAATACCCTAAGCGTATTTATGAAAGATAAGATTGATGTTGTCTATACATGGGTCGATGGAAACGATCCTGAATGGTCAGCAAAAAAACAAGCATACTTTAAGGATAGCAATATTTTTAAAAATGATATCATCGATCAGGCTGGTGATATTCGGTATGTTGAAAACAATGAATTAAAATATTCATTACGTAGTATTGAAAAATATGCGCCTTGGGTAAATAAAATTTTTATTATCACAGATAACCAAATCCCTCATTGGTTAAAAACACATAAACAAATAGAAATAGTAGATCACACACAAATCATTCCTAATAAATATCTTCCAACCTTTAACTCTAGTGTTATAGAAGCTCACATACATAATATTAGTGGATTAAGTGATAAGTTTATTTATTTTAATGATGACATGTTCTTAGGTCGACCTTCAAAACCAAGCGACTTTTTCAAAAAAAACAAACCAAAGGTATTTACATCATCCATTTTAAAAAAAACAAGAAAGATAAAAGATAACCTCACTTATAATCAATTAGCTATTTATAAAAGCCGAGAGTTTATTGAAAATTATTATAACATAAGGCTTGGTTACGGATTAAAGCATGGGATTAGACCTATGATAAAATCTCGTTTAAAAGAAGTAAGCGACAAATTTTCTTTTACATATTCTGATTTTTTAAATGATAAATTTNCTTTTTCTTTACTCTACCTATATGAATTTAATGAGTTAGCCGAAAGAAAAGGGAAAAAGAAATATCTCAGAAACATACAAAAACATAATATACTAAAATTCATTCCTGGATTTTATCATCTAAGTGAAAGTAACCTAGCTTATTTCTTTGACAATTACACAAGACTTTCACCTTTAGTGTTTTGTATTAATGAAGTTGATACTAATTTAGATGAGTATGCTATTTTTTCACATGGACCATTAAGAAAAAAATTTAAAGCCGAAAAATAAATTTAAATAGATAGCTTAGAGATAACAACCTGTCGGCTTATTTGATTAAACTTAGATCTATACAGCCTGTCTCCTTAACGATAAATTATGCAATAGCACACACT
This sequence comes from Vibrio eleionomae, assembly GCF_009874545.1. NCBI lineage: Bacteria > Pseudomonadati > Pseudomonadota > Gammaproteobacteria > Vibrionales > Vibrionaceae > Vibrio > Vibrio eleionomae. The sequence continues at coordinate 124,001 of NZ_WEKT01000001.1, forward strand.
TAGGGAGACAGCATGAAAGGAACACACTCAGCACTATTTATACTTGCCGCTATCGGCGGCTTGTCAGGGTGCCAAACCGTACCCACCACTTCACAATCAAGCTCAATATGGCCAATACAGAACCTACAATGGATTGGCGAAACTCGCATCCCTAACAACACTCACTTCAACCACACTTGGGTTGGTGGGCTTTCCGGTATTGATTACAACCCCAAAACAAAACAGTGGGTTGTGATCAGTGACGATCGTGTCGAGCATGGCCCAGCTCGGGCATACTTAGGTACCATGACCATCACTGCGACTCAAATATCACCATTCAAAATAAATCAGATGGTCACCTTATATCAACCGGATGACCACCCTTATTTATCCGCTAAGCAATTCGATCATCATGGTACAGTACCCGATTTTGAGTCCATCCGGTTTAATCCTAACAGCCACACTTTACGCTATACCAGTGAAGGGGACCGTAAGTTATGGCTGAATCCATTTATCAGGGATGCTTCTGTGCTCGACGGTCAATTTCGTGACTCGGTGGCCGTGCCTAAGCAAATTAAGCTACAAAATAAGCAACCGGAATACGGGTTCTACGATAATCTAGCATTAGAAGGCAGTAGTTTTACTCCATCCGGAGAGTACTATTTTGCTGCAATGGAAGCACCAGTTAAACAAGATGGAAATGTCCCAAATGGCAAGCACGGAGCGAATGCCCGACTCACGAAATACGATGCATCAGGACATATTGTTGCGGAGTATGTTTATCCTGTCGACGCTTGGCCTGCTAATCCTGACAAAGGAAAACATGCAGACAATGGCGTATCAGAAATTTTAGCTATTGATAATAATCACTTACTATTTTTAGAACGTGCTGGGATTCAAGATGCTAAAGGCAGCTATCATAATTTTATTCGCATTTATGAAGTTTCCACACAAGGTGCGACCAATGTTATGAATCAAGACAGCTTGGCATCAACATCGTTTAAGCCAATGAAAAAGCATTTATTACTCAATTTGAATACTCTGAATCTCAAGCAACTTGATAATATCGAAGGGATAAGTTTTGGGCCAACCTTAGAGGATGGAACTAAAACGTTAGTCTTGATCTCAGATAATAATTTCAATCGCCACGAAATAACTCAGCTATTGGCGTTTTCCATTCATTAATTACGGATAATACAAGCGAAGTCCCTGAGTGGGACTTCGTTTTTACTGGGAAATGTTTTTCACCTGATCAACGATGGCTTTCAAACCATTACCTCGTGATGGCGATAAATGACTCAACAGATTTAACCTTGTAAAATAACCATCGATATCAAACTGCTGTATTTGCTCGGCAGTGTGGCCATTATACGCAGCCATTACGATAGCAATTAAACCACGTACTATTCTCGCATCTGAATCTGCGTGAAAATACCACAAGCCATTATCCTCTTGCTTTGCAATCAGCCAAACCTGACTTTCGCAACCACTTACCTTTATCGTTTCAGATTTACATTCATCATCCATTATCGGGAGTTTTTTACCCCACATAACTATCTGACGATAACGATCTTCCCAACTGGTAAATTGTGACATGACATCAACAACCTGTTCGCTACTTATATCAGTACCAAAGGGAGAAGATGGAAAAGAGGACATAGCACACTCCAAGCGATACATTATTTACGATGTTTTTGAATCAATTTATCTACGATGCGAGACACAGCCACAAAGCCAAAACTCGCAGTCACAACGGTTGCGGCTCCAAACCCACTCGCACAGTCCATACGTTTAGGACCTTCAGCTGTCGCTTTTGTCCCACACACTGAACCATCAGCTTGCGGATATTTAAGTTGTTCTGTAGAAAACACACAATCAATGCCAAATTTACGGGCAGGATTCGTAGGGAAATTATGATGGCGACGCAGACGATCTTTAAGTTTTTTAGCCAGTGGGTCTTGAATGGTTTTAGTAAGATCAGCCACTGTAATTTGTGTTGGGTCTACTTGGCCACCAGCACCACCAGTGGTAATGACTTTGATTTTATTACTGCGACAATAAGCCAAAAGTGATGCTTTCGCCTTAACACTATCAATAGCATCTAAAACGTAGTCAAACTCTTTTGATAAGTATTCATGTTGATTGTCCGGCGTAATAAAATCGTCAATTAAATTGACTTTACACTCGGGATTAATCAATTTGACGCGCTCAGCCATCACTTCAATTTTGCTCTGACCAACAGTCCCAGTCATGGCATGAATTTGTCGGTTAATATTCGTCACGCACACATCGTCCATGTCGATCAACGTTAATTCACCGATTCCTGTTCTTGCCAACGCTTCTACTGCCCATGACCCAACACCGCCAATGCCTATGACGCAAACATGAGCTGCTCGCAAAATATCGACCTCATCGTAACCATATAAACGACGAGTACCACCAAAGCGTTGGTTGTAATTATCAGAAGCGGGGGAGTCAAGTTCACGCATAACACTATATCCAGATGCAGTTATTCAGCCAACTCGCCCTTAAAAAGCAGAATTGGGTGGTGTTATAAACACAAAGAGTGCGTTTTATACTCACTCTTGTCTAAAAAGTCTATTCTAACTTTTCTGGAGGCATAGCCCAAGGTGATTGTGTCGTGGAATCTTTGAGGCCCAACTTCCATACTCGACCAAAGTGCTTGTAATGCCCAGCCTCAGTGCCGGCTCTAGGCCCCATACCATGATATAAATCGAGATGATTATCTTTCACCGCGCCGCCGGTATCTAACACAATCAGCAGTCGCAGTTCATGAGTACCAGACCAAGTACCATCCGCATTAAGTAATGGCACTTCTGCCAAAATTGGTGTCCCCATTGGGAGAATAGAACGATCGCCAGCCACTGATGCCATTGGTAACAAAGGAACGCCAGCCGTACCGGTTACCGGAGCTGCCGCTCTTGGTTGGAAGAACACGTACGATGGGTTTTGCTCGAGTAACTCTTTAACTTGTTGCTCGTTATGGCTATCAACCCACTCTTTGATGGCTTTAAGTGACATTTTTTCTCTTGGCACTTCACCTTCATCAATCAAGATTTTACCAATTGAAATATACGCTTTGTTGTTCTTTCCTGCGTAAGCAAAATACTCGAGTGTGTCATCATCGCCAAAGTGAACAAAACCGCTGCCTTGCACTTCCATAATAAACGGGTCAATCAAATTGCTCGAATACCCTAGCTCGAGATTTTTCCCGTTGAGTGCCCCATCGTATATTTGCGCTCGTGTTGGGCAATCGACATCACATTCTGGTTTTGCGTAAACCGGGTATTTATAAGTTTCATTGGCTTGATGGCGTAGTTCAATCACCGGTGAAAAATAGCCAGTAAATAACACATTACCTTCGCTATCTCCTCCGCCTAACTGCGCAGTTTGAATACCATACTTAGCGAGCTCGGATGGATCACCACTTTCAAGAGACCACTCTTTAAGTTTTTCATACAACGGTTGATAAACATTAGCGAGAGATGGAGATGTTTCTACGACTTCATCACTCTGCTTAGCAAAAGTCGCGTAGTCACGTGGAGAGTTGGATGATATGTGGTCGACTCGGTTTAAGCGATCCGGAAAGGTCTTATCTAAATATTGTTGACCACGATCTGTTGGAGCACAACCAAACAGTAAAGCAACACAAGCAAGAGGCAAAAAACGTTTAATCACAAGCTAGTTATCCGTAAATTTAGGTACGGTCCAAGCATGGCAAACTCAAGCCTTTAGCGCAACGTTAGAAACGTTACCTGATGTTATTTTTGTATTTTCCTGACAGGCGATAGACAGGGTTATAATACGACGGAGTAATTAACTTCATTTCGGTATTCGAGTTATCAGCCATCTTATATTTGTATTCGATGCCCCCTACCTCATAACTTAAATACACACCATCAAAATCATAATCAGTCGTAACAGTGTGCCCATGTATGACAATCGCATTCTTTCTGATCTCAATCGTCATCGCTGCGTAATGCGCCACATTTTGCTCGACCCAATCTCCTATAATACTTTTTTTAGGAGAAAGTGCAGATTGAGCTTTGTGATACAAAAAACCATAGAGAACTGCAACACAGATAGTGCCAACTAAAGCAAATGTCAATAACGACCACTCTACGATCTTCTTTTTGTCTTTGGCCACTATAATCTACCTGTCAAGGACATCGAATGAGGACTTTATCAAAAGTGTAACCCACAAGAGGTATAGTCCCAAGGAATGTCGCAATTAATTCCACAAGAGCGCAAAAAAAACTTGTTTATACCTGAATAAAAAGTCATTATTTAGACATATTTAAACAAAAGGAACGTTTAGCAGTGAAATTTCGCAGTACCGCACTTGTCAAAGGGTTTAGACAATCTGCACCTTATGTCAACGCTCACCGTGGTAAAACCATGGTGGTTATGCTTGGTGGCGAAGGCATTGCAGATAAAAACTTCCCTAATATTATCAGTGATTTGGCACTTCTACATAGTTTAGGGATCAAGATTGTTCTTGTCTATGGTGCTCGTCCTCAGATCAACGATCTGCTTACTGCTAAAGATCATTCAACTCCCTACCATAAAGGTGTCCGCATCACTGATGAGCTCACGTTAGGTTTAGTTATGCAGGCCGCTGGTCAGTTACAATTGGCCATTACAGCTCGCTTATCAATGAGTATGAATAACACCCCAATGGCGGGGAATAAACTCAACATCGTTAGTGGTAATTTCGTTATTGCTCAACCCCTTGGCGTCGATGACGGTATTGATTACTGCCATAGTGGCAGAGTAAGAAGAATCGATATTGAAGGCATTAATCGTATCCTCGACCAAGACTCTGTGGTCTTGCTTGGCCCTATCGCAAGCTCAGTGACAGGGGAATGCTTCAACTTACTATCAGAAGAAATTGCCACCCAAGTTGCTATTCGACTTAAAGCCGACAAGCTGATTGGCTTCTGTTCTGAGCAAGGGATTATCGATGAAAAAGGTAATGCAATTGCAGAACTATTTCCGACTGAAGTAGAAGAGCTGATTCAACGTCTTGAGTCTGAAAGTAACCCAGAGTTAGATGACACTACTGGCACATTGCGCTTTTTACGTGCTTCCGTTTCTGCTTGCCGTGCCGGTGTACCCCGTAGCCATTTAGTGAGCTACAAAGATGACGGTGCAGTACTGCAAGAGCTATTTTCTTTTGATGGTATCGGAACCCAAGTGGTCACAGCTCGTACCGAACAGGTTCGCCAAGCCCATATCGATGATATTGGTGGCATTTTTGATCTGATTCTTCCTCTTGAAGAAAAAGGAATTTTGGTGCGCCGCTCTCGTGAACAACTGGAACAAGAAATACACAAATTTACGGTTATTGAGAAAGACGGGCTCATTATTGGGTGTGCCGCATTGTACACCTACCATGAAGAAAAAATGGCCGAGATGGCTTGCGTTGCCATTCACCAAGATTATCGAGATGGTCATCGTGGTTTAGTGCTACTGAATCATATGAAGCATGAGGCTAAAAATATCGGTATTAAGCAGTTGTTTGTCTTAACAACACAAAGTTTACACTGGTTCAGAGAGCAAGGCTTTAACGAAGTCGGTGTCGAAGCCCTTCCTGTTGCGAAACAACACCTTTATAACTACCAACGCCGCTCAAAAATTCTCGTATTGAAGCTGTAATAACTCCATTCAAACAAATTCAATAAGTTGCATATAACCCCCTACTCAGGGGGTTATTTTTGAATGCAACTAATTTCATCAATTAAACACTTTATAACCACTTTCTTTTTGAGTACAAACTGTGTAAAATTCGCTCACCTTGTGATTCAGGTCATGTTTTACTGAGCACTCAAAAAGAGGTTGAGCACGTCTAAAGGAAGCGGTAAGTGCGCGAAAAGCGGAGCAGAAGGAAGCAGACGACCAGCCTTATAGTAAATATTCAAAGGATAGATATTGATGGCAAGGATGATTTTTACTACTGATAACCACCAAATTCAGAGCAATAAATCAATGAAAACCGTCATTTGCAACTCACTGCAAAGTTTTTGGGATATGGCTGATAATGAACTCTTAGAAGGGCTCAACGTCCACTGTGTTTTTCATGCTAATACCCAGTTAAGATCTTATATGTTGGGCATTAGAGAACGCTACAAGATTAACAACATTAGTTTCTCAAGTGTCGTCGCTCCAAATCCCATCTAAGAGAATATACCCAAGTACCAGGGAGACCACATCTCTCCCTAATACAGTTACAGACGTTCGCTTAAGCCGCTGGCACGCAGCGTCTGTAGTTTAATACCACGCTTAAGTATCCCCGTGTCACAGTAAAGATCGAGTCTCTTTTTCGCCCGAGTGATCCCGGTATAAATCAGTTCACGCGTCAAAATAGGGCTAAACTCTGGTGGCAAGATCATCAATGCATGTTCAAACTCACTCCCTTGTGATTTGTGAATTGTCATAGCATAAGCGGTTTCATGTGGCGGCACTCTGCTTGGCAGCACGCCTTTCACACTACCATCTGGCAATTCAAAATAGACTTTTAGTCTTGAGGTTGAATCACTCTCATCGCGCATACAGATGCCAATATCACCGTTATACAAACCTAACGCATGATCATTACTCGTCACCATGACCGGCCTACCGTGATACCACTGCTCATCTTGCACTTTTATTTTATTTCTAGCGACGAGTCCTCGCTCAATACGATGATTGAGCCCTATTACACCAAAGTCGCCATCACGTATCGCACAGAGTAAACGTACTTGGTTAAAGCGTTGCAATACTGTTTTCGCTTTTAGTGGCATGGATATTTGTTGACTTTCACTATAGAAACTCTGGTTTGTCGCTTCCAAATAAAACGAATAGGATTTCACCAATGCTTGGATCATCTGATTGTAAGCATCACTACTTAAAGCATGGTGAGTAATATCATCAAACTCTCGTTGCCATACTTGGTCGACTTTTAAACCCTGCCCCGAATTCACCGCTTTCGCTAATTGCCCAATGCCAGAGCTGGCGTTAAACCGATAGCTTTTCTGTAACATACAAAGACAATCAGCAATTGAAGTTACATTGGTTTGATGCACTGATGCCAGTGAGTCATAGCCAGTCAAGTTAGCAAGCAGTTGCCCTTGTGTTAGGCTATACCCTTGGCGTAAAAAAGAGCAAATATCCCCTAACACAGCTCCTGCTTCAACTGATGCCAACTGATCTTTATCACCTAACAACACTAAACGCGCATGTTTAGGTAAAGCCTCAACGAGTTTGACCATAAGTGGTAAATCCACCATGGAAGCTTCATCTACCACCAACAAATCGAGGTGTAATGGATTGTGTTGATTATGGCGAAATTCAGCACTGTTTGGCATGGCTCCCAACAATCGATGTATGGTGCTCGACTCGGTTGGAATAAGCGTTTTTAGTTCAGGCTCTACGGGTAATTGATTGACTGCTTTTGCAATAGACTCAGTAAGACGCGCAGCAGCTTTACCTGTCGGCGCTACCAATTTGATGGTGAGGCTTTGCTTAGCTTGGCTAATCAATGCCGCAAGCAATTTCGTCACCGTCGTCGTTTTTCCCGTTCCAGGGCCACCAGAGATCACGGTAAAGCGACGAGTTAAAGCCACAGCAGCCGCTGTTTTTTGCCAATTCAAACAAGCTGAAAGAGGAACTAAGTGATCAAGCTGATTAAGGTCTTGCGCTGTTGTCGCCTGCGTTAAACACACATCTATCGCTTGCCAATTCAAACCATCAGGGGCAACGATATCAAGCACATCAATCAGCTTTCTCTGCCGCTCAACCTCAGTTGTCGATTCTTGTAACGCTTGCATTACCCAGTGATAGTCACGACTAAACAAATTATCCAATCGCGCTCTGAGTGTTGAAAGCTCACCAGGCTCAATTGCGACAGGGGCAGCTAGCGAGTTCAATCGCTGAGATAATGCTATTTCATAATACCAGTAGCGATGTAAATAAAGACGCTTGCCATCAAAAACCAGAGGAACACCATGCTGCTGATGTTGTTGTTCAGTCAAAGCAACTAAGCTAGATGAACGCAACAGCTCAACCCAATCCGTTTCGATCCAGTCACGTTTAAAGGCGTCAGCACTGGCACCAAATAAGCCGAGCTTAGCCAGAATATCCGTTAGCTGACCGTGATTATCCCACATAGGTAAACAGATATGTCCACGCCCTAACTCAGCACTTAAAGCAGCCGCAAGCACTGCTAAAGGCAGCTCATTGTCATCACATTGGGAAGCGATAAAACGCGCAAACTGATAATCAAGCTGACGAATCGTCCCTTGCTGCGCGAGTAAAGATAAATCCGATAAAAGGGAAGACATTATAAATCGAGCTCCATTTGTCCTGCTGAAGTGGCGCGTGCGTCTGGCTGATGCCCATCGATCAGTTGATCTAAATCCGTCAAAAATTGCTTACTCGGTTTAGCGTGAAAAATTCCGTGGTTAGGTTGCCCATCAATCCCCCGCAAGAACAGATAATAAACGCCACCAAAATGTTGCTCATAATCATAGTTGGCGACTCGACTACGTAAAAAGCGATGCAACGCCAGTGAATAAATCTGATACTGAAGATCGTAACGGTGCTCTGCCATTGCGGATTCTAGTCGCCCACCTTGATACGCTTCTGGTTCATCACCCAGATGGTTCGATTTCCAGTCCAATACATAGTATTTCCCTTGATGTTCAAATACCAAATCGATGAAACCTTTCAACATGCCCTGCACAGTCGAAAACCCTAGATTGCCCGCTTTAGCCGACAAAGGATCATGGCGCTGAGTTATGCGATTCAAGCTTGGGGAATCTAATACCACCAGCGGTAATAAAAACTCCATTTCAACCAAACGTTGCTCTGATGTTTTGCTTCCTAAACAGAGCTTCTTACCATCTAAAGCGGTGTTCATTACCTGATCAACTAACTGTTGTAATACCGGTAACCATTCAACATCAAGTTGTTCCCGTTCTAACAAATCCATCAGAACTTGAGTATTATTTTCACTGGTTGCGGGTTCGGTAAATTCAACATGCTCAAAGACACTATGTAAGAAGGTTCCCGGTTGCGCTCCTTTCGGAAAGGTAAAAATCGTCCGTTCAGGCTCTAGCAGTAATGTTTCATCATGCTCATCAGCCGAGTCGATATCAAAGCCCGATATTTCTACGGTAGCATCCACGCTATGGTGGCTCCCTTGCTTCACTAATCCAGAGTAACTGGTCATTCGCCAATGGCGATCAATCGGAGTGGTTAATTCTTGGATAGGCAGACTGTCTTGCTCTTGAGCAACGGGTACAAATGGCGTATCAGGTAACTCAAGCGGTGATGTCACTTGCGCATTCAACCCATCAATGGCTTGATGTAAAGAGTGCTCAAGTAAATCGATGCCACCTTCTTGACCATTTTGTAGCAAATATCCCATTGCACTTTGATGAACACCTGATGGCTCTTTGGTTGAGCGACCATTACGCAGAGGAGCCACGCCAATAAAACAGCCATATACTGCTCGGGTTAACGCCACATAAATCAAACGTAAATCTTCAGCTAACCGCTCTTTATCTGCCTGTTGTAATGCAGAGCTATCGCCAGTGATATCTAACATGGTTTTACCACTATTGGGATCGTAATACTTCCCTTCAGACGCAGCCCGGTAGCCGATAACAAAAGGCAAAAAGACCAAGTCGTATTCCAAACCTTTCGATTTGTGAATGGTAACAATCTGTACCAAATGTCGCTCAGATTCCAAACGCTGAATTTGATCTTCTGCACCACCAAAACCTTGTTCAACATCACTAATCGTCTGGGCTAACCAGCGCAACAATCCATGGTCACTATCGATATCTTGATTGGCTTGCTGCAATAATTCGCCAATATGTAAATAATCGGTTAAGTAGCGCTCCCCGTCCGATTCAGCCAACCAACGCTCAGCAATATGGCGTTGACTTAACACCGCACGAAGCATCGGTAATACGCCTCGGTTAACCCACAGTTGCCGATAGGACTTAAACTCGTTGACAGCATTCTCCCACTCATTTTCATCATTATTGAGAGCATCAAGCTGGCGTGCATTCAAAGCAAAAAGCGGACTGGCCAGTGCCGCTCGCAACGTGCGATCATTTTCGGGGGTTAACACCGCTTGTAGTAAACGCTGAATATCTTGCGCAATTGAACTGGTAAACACGCTGTCACGATTCGACAAATAGACGCTGGCAATACCTTGTTTAGCTAATGCCTCTTTAACCAAACGCCCTTCATTTCCCGTTCTGACCAGCACAGCAATATCACCCGCCTCAATGGCTTTAGATTGATTAAACGTTGCTTGTCCTTGCTGCGCTTGGGTTAATATGGCTTGAATTTGACTGGCCGTCGCCGTTGCCATCGTAGTTAAATAATCGCCTTTAGTGATTAACTGTCCCTCTGTATCTGGTAACCAATAAGTGAGTGCAGGCTGTTGCTGCTCACCTAAATACCAATGTTTACTGGCAGCGGTTGGGCTCGCTTTTACCGGATAAAAGGGAATATCTTGATCATAAATAAAAGGGCTATCTGGATTGGTAAAGACTTGATTAACGCACGCAACCATATCCGCACTAGAACGCCAGTTCGTTCCTAACGTGTAATGAGTGGTCACCTGGTTACGCGCGCGGATATAAGTAAAGATGTCGGCACCACGAAACGCATAAATTGCCTGTTTGGGGTCTCCAATCATAAATAAGCCTGTCGCTGGATTATCCAGATAGATTCGACTAAAAATACTGTATTGCAGAGGGTCGGTATCTTGGAATTCATCAATCATGGCAACCGGATAAAGCTGACGAATACGCTCAGCGAGTAAGCCTTGTTCATCCTCATCAAGCGCTGCAGAAAGCTGAGTTAACAAATCATCAAACGACAACCACTGCTTAGTCTGCTTCGCCTTCGCTAGCATAGTTCGACATTCTTGAATGGCATGAGCGATCAAAGGGGCTTCTAAACTCACAGGACGTTCGAGAAACTGTTCGATTGCGACAAACAGCTCATGCGTCGGAGCATTACCTTTTGGTGTTTTCTCGATCAGCTGATGTTGGGCAAATTTCTCTAGTTTATCGGGGATATCATAACCCGTTGTTTCCATTGCAGCCCAATGACTGACCGCTTCAACCCACTGTGGCAGAGACTTTTTACTATAACTGCGTTTGTTAATATCAGAACCTGCAATCCAACCTTCGATGTCATCTTGATGCTCGCGCCACAGCGCTTTCAACTCATCAATTTTACTTAAATTCTGCTGATGTAATTGCGCTAAATCACCACTCATTGGTAGCGTAGTCAAGGTCAAAGGAGAACCAGTCAGGTAACCACCGATTTTTGCTAACAAGTCATCTGGTGATCCCCACATACGGCGAATTTCCGCCGCCAATGCAAGTGGCAGTGGATAAAATTGACGACGCCAATAGTCCGCAACGACTTGTGCTTTCAGTTGGCTTTCATCGGTAACAAACTCATTATTGAAGCGACTTCCTGATTCAAACGCATTTTGTGTCAGCATTCGTTGGCAAAAACCATGAATGGTATACACCGCCGCTTCATCCATTTGACGTTCAGCTTCGGTTAACAATTTAACGGCTAAAGGATGATCTTCATAATCAACTAGCAACGGGTTTATGACCGGGTCGCTACTCTGACCCCGAGAAAAAGCAATTTTAGCATCATGAATACGAGCTCGAATACGATCACGCAATTCTGCTGTTGCAGCCTCGGTAAAGGTCACGACCAAAATTTGGTCCACCGTTAATGGCATCTGGTGGCGAGTGTCTAAAGAGCCATGTCCAAGTAATAAACGTAGATACAGACCGGCAATGGTAAATGTCTTCCCAGTCCCTGCGGACGCTTCGATTAAACGCGCTCCATGCAGAGGGAATGTCATGGGATCGAGAGCAACGGGTTTTATATCTGATGTTGCAGTCATGATTTAATTACCTTCTTTAACGTCATACACCTGGTTATTCGCCAAGAGACTTCTGTGTGATCTAAACAACATTATTGGTATTTAGTCGCTATTTTAGGGGCAATGCCCTCATTTTGTGAGATCTTGTTCACGGCGCACCATACTGGTGCCCGTTACAATCGCCGCATAACATATCTTAACGGATATAAACCTATTACAGGTCCCTCTGACCCGTGGCCGTACAGTAAACACCCTACACTTATAATGATTTCCTGGCGGCCACAAATACCTTTCTCATTCCTTTATTCATTAGCCATTTCATCATGCAAACCTAAGCGCGGTGCTTGTAAAACCAATGTGGCGTATGTTCTAACTTGGTGCGCTAATGCCTCATGCCATTGCGGCCAAATACGCTGAATATACGGATTATTACCTTCCCCTACACTCATGTAGCCATCATTAAAACTGTCGGCCATTTTTTTGTGGGATTTATCTTCATCATCAACCCATTTGCCACGAGAAAAACCCGCTTCAATACTCGCTAGCGCGGTCTTTGGAAAATAAGGTAACGGCTCGGTCAATCCTTGATAAAACAGTCTGACTAGTTCATTCAATAAAGACAGAGCCACTTGCGATGATTCCAGTGGAGCAAACGATTGATGGACAACCCCTTCTTTACGGTCGTAACCAATCAAGTGCGTTGGCTTATGAATACCAGAAACCGATAAACACAAATGATCAATCCATGCAGCCAAGATATCTTGTGAACGAATACTGCCACTGCGGTAGCGCACTAAACCCGATTGATAAACTTGTGTTAACCACCCCACCAGCACGACTGGCTTACCTTCACCGAGAACATCAAGCTGAACATTCACTTCCGCATCCTCTAATGGCGATTGACACAAAAAGCGAATTCGTTGGGCTAACTCTTGTGTTTGCACCCGGTTGGTTTCCAGTTCTAACGTACCAAAAGCCCCTACGGGTAACTTACCTTGAGCTCGCTGCTGTTTAGCGAAATGCTCAATGGCTTGCTGCTGCTCTGTGTCACTTTCACACTCTAATAAAACACCCAACAATTCATCGCGCAATTGGTAACTGGCTAACCCTCCTAAAGCAAACGGCTCATCATCTTCCATTACCGCTTGCGGCATTTCAAACTGCACTTTCAAGCGTCGATTGAAAAAGTACTGCACGGGTAAACGCCAAAACCGTTGCAGCTCGACTAGGTCTAATTCGAGAGGAAAACTTGCATCCAATAAGTAATCATCCAAAGCGAGATTAAATTGCCCGGCGGCTTGTCCTTGCCTTAACGCCGCCGGAGCCCATTCGCGTGCATAACTGCCATCTTGCAAAAAGCTATTCGGACTAAATGGCACCATCGCGTGGTGCTGAACAAGGTGACGAGAGACATTTCGTGCCGACTCATCGTTCTCCAACGTTTCATCACCCACTAAGGCATAATTTTGCCCACAATATTCAAGTAATTCACTCACCAGTACTGAAGGTACACGTTCGGTGTTGTCTTGAATCGAACGTCCCACATAGCTGATGTACAAAATATGCTGGGCTGAAAGCATTGCCTCTAAGAACAGGTAACGGTCATCATCTCGGCGAGAACGATCACCTGGACGAGTTCGATTATTCATTAAATCAACCCCTTCAGGCGGCATAGAGCGCGGATAGACGCCATCATTCATACCAAGCAGGCACACAACGTCAAATGGGATTGAGCGCATTGGCATCAAGGTACAAAAGTTCACTTGCCCAGCTAAAAACCGCTGGCTAACTCGTGTGCCCGACAGTTTATCGGTTAGATACTGCGTGATAATAATCGGCGCGATATCCTGCTCATATTGAGCATCAATCAACTGTTCTTTAAGCTGCGCCAACGTATCCCGTATAGATTGCAGCGCGATCTCTCCCTCTAAATCAACCGCAAAAAAATCGTTGAGCATTTGAGTCAAATGTTCACGCCAAGATTCTATTGATTGCGTTTGATTTAATTTCTGGCGGTAGTCACTGACCGTTTCGATGAAGTGAGCTAACTTACCCGCCAACTCGGCACTCATACCCTGCACTTCATTGTAAGGGGCTAACGCAACCTGCTGATGCTCATAAAGATCGACACTTGGTGGCATCGCATAACCTAATAGCATCCGTGTGATACCAAACTGCCATGTATTTTGATCGGTTTCCGGTAAATCAAACTCTTGGGCAGTGGAAGCATTCAATCCCCAACGAATGCCAGACTCTTCGATCCAACATTTGGCAATATCAAATTCGTCCTCATCCAACTCAAAACGCGCCATCATGGCTGGCGTTTCTAGCATTTCGAGTAATTCAGAGGCTAAACAACGAGACTGTGGTAGTTGAATCAATTGCAAAAATGCGTTCAGTAACGGACTTTCTTGATCGGCAGTACGGTCTGATATCGAATAAGGGATAAAACGTTCGCCCGGTGCGTTACCAAACACCGCCTGAATATAGGGGCTATAGGCATTAATATCCGATACCATAACGATAATATCGCGCGGTTTTAACTCGGGATTACGATCAAACATCGCCAACATTTGATCGTGTAATACTTCCACTTCCCGCATAGGGCTATGGCAAGAGTGGAAAGTGACAGAACGGTCGTCAGTCGTTAATAACAGTTTATGTTCACTGCTATCGATAATTTGATCATTTTGATGCTCTTCAAGATTCAGAATATCGGCTTGCAAATGATGGAGTAAATTATCACGGTCAAGATCAATGAACAGTTGGTGCTCATCATTTTCACTTTGTGATAAGAGGTACAAATTATCTCGCCCTAATTTTCCCATTGAAGCCAGTAAACTGTTCCCGACCGCTCCAGCAGTATGCAGTTCATCTTCGATATAATCATCAAGCGAGCCTTTTAAGGGCGATACCTCTTCCAGCACATCTATCGATTGAGCTTGTAAAATAAGCTTTTTACGCCGTTGACTCTCAACCCGAGCCAAATATTTACGATCGCGAATATCCCCCCAATAATGCTGACAAGGATTGGTAAACATAAGATGCACATCGATGTGTTCACCCAACGCTTTAAGCGCTTCTAAATATCGAGGAGGTAATGAAGAAATACCAAAAATAAACAACCTCTTCGGAAGTTTACTCAGATCCACAGCCCCTTGAGCTAGCGCTTCAATAAAGCGATCATAGAGGTTAGCACGATGATAATGAGATTGACCGAGGGACAAGGTGTATTGGTACAGCTCTCGCCATAAAATCGGCTGCCAAGGTTGTTCATCACCAATTTCATCCACGATATCACCTTGCTCCCAAGCTGCAATCCAGTCTGGGCGATATACAAGATAACCATCGAAGATATCGGCGATTTTTTCCGCTAATTGATAACACTTAGATTGGTCGACATCCCCTTGCAGGTAACGCTGCAAAGGCGCAAATTCGTCTTGGTCGAGTAAACTTGGCAAACACTCCATTAATTTCCAAGTCATGGCTTCTTTATTAAACGCACTGCGACTTGGCACATCAGGCAGCACCCGAGTAAACATTTCCCAAATAAACGTCGCGGGGAGTGGAAACGTAAGGTTCGCCGCCACACCAAGCTCCTGCGCTAACGCCATTTTCAACCATTGCGACATACCAGGGCTTTGCACCAATATTTGCTCAGCCTCAAAAGGGTTCGCTACAGGATCATTTTTGATTAGATGAACCAAGAGAATTTTTAGGGTATCGACTTTATTGGAATGATAAATGGTAAACACAATGCGCACAGCCATTTCAAAATTAAACTCTGTTGAGAGTAACATAACTGACTACCACCAAAGAGCAAATTCACCGCTTTACAGCTCAAAGGATGAAGAAAGCAGCAATATTGAATTCTCATTCTTCACTTGCACTTTGTTTGGCTTTTCCTAATTATTAGACATATTCGTTCAGCAAGACTTAACTTATTTATGGCCGCCCATATTTCTCTCAAGCAGTTACGTGTTTTCACCACCATCACACAACTAAAGACCATCACCGCAGCTGCCGAAAAACTCTTCTTATCCAAAGCCGCGGTGAGCATGGCGCTGTCAGAACTGGAAAAACAGTTAGGCCACGATATGTTTGACCGCGTGAACAACCGTTTAATCCTCAACCAAGAAGGGCAAAAACTGCTCCCCTTTGCTGATGAGCTACTTGGCCGCATGGATGAACTTGATCAAGTTTTTAACGACGAGCAAACGCTATCTGGTCAATTGCATATTGGCGCCAGTGATACGATAGGTAACCAAGTCGCGCCGTATCTATTAAGTGAGTTTCGCGAGCAATACCAGCACAATGCCCAAAGCTTGTTTATTTCCAACTCTGCACTGATTTGTAAAAAACTGGTCGACTATGAACTGGATATTGGCTTAATAGAAGGAAAAACCCAGCATCCACAATTAATGAGTCGTCAATTTAGCCAAGATGAAATGTGTATTATTTGTTCACCCATTCATCCATTAGCGCAACAAGATAAAATTGCGGTCAGCGAATTAGAAAACAGTGAATGGATTTTACGTGAGGCAGGCTCGGGGTCACGCGAGTTTTTCTTACGTACTGTAGCTCCGCGCATAGAACAATGGCATGAAGCCTTCGAGCTCAATACCACAGAAGCGATCATTAATAGTGTCTCGGCAAATTTGGGCTTTGCCTGTTTGTCACGCCTTGCTGCTCACGCTGCCGTGGCGGACCGCCGAGTTCACATTTTAAATATTCCTTTAGATATGAAGCGTCGCTTTTGGATTCTAGTTCATAAAGAAAAATACCAAAGCCCATTATTGAAACACTTTATTCACTTTTGTCATCAATGGGATAGTGAATAGTGCAACGCCTGCCTGCGTGTTATCTCACTTTACCAACAGTCACTAGACTTATTAGTAAACCTGCTGTATAAATAGACAGTAATTTTATGAGCAAACTAATAGAGGATTAACCATGGCTGTCATCGTTAAGTACGTGGTGGAACGCAACGGAGAAGAGAAAATGACCTTTACCTCAAAAGCCGAAGCTGACGCTTATGACAAAATGCTGGATATGGCGGATGAGCTTTTTGAGTTGCTAGGTAAAAGTGAATTAATAGAGCAGGAAGACAAGCAAGAAGAACTGGCCATGTTCCTTGCGCAAAATAAAGAAGACGTGCTTTATGCTCTCGG
The DNA here is from genome assembly GCF_009874545.1 of Vibrio eleionomae. Lineage (NCBI taxonomy): Bacteria > Pseudomonadati > Pseudomonadota > Gammaproteobacteria > Vibrionales > Vibrionaceae > Vibrio > Vibrio eleionomae. The sequence goes on from NZ_WEKT01000001.1 coordinate 141,086, forward strand.
TGCAAAACGTAAACCAACGCCGAAAAAACCAAAAGCAGTAAAAGAAGAAAAACCAGCGGTAGACGACGCAGCGTAACCTCTCTTTTTTCTTTCGCTATATCATCAGTCTCAAATCACTGAGACATTAATACCTAACCGTTGCCATCGCAGCGGTTTTTTCATTTAAAACAGCCAACTTCCGCCTAAAGATACATATCGATAAAAAGACAAAGGGTATCGTCTAACCGACGTCTTACACTTTTGCCCTTTCTTCTGCGGAAAACTCTCTTTAAGATGGCTCTCAACAAATCAAATCACCGTGGCTCGGCTCAACCCACGAGTGCTGGAATAACAAATTAAATAAATGGAGACTCCTTATGGCTCACTTTGCAATTGGCTTTGGTAGCGCAACAAAAAACCGTGATGGAAAAATCATTGAAGCATTTTTCCCAACGCCAATCCTAAATCCAAGCGACAAACTGGTTGCAGAACTAACAGCAGCAACCGATTATGCTGAAGGTAATCAAGCGGTTGAAGTAGCGGCAGAACAAGCATCGGCTATCGCAGCAGTATTTGCAGCAAACGATCAGGCAGCAAGCGCAACATTTGCAGAAAAAGCAGCTGCTTCATCTCAACCTCTTGTACTCGTTATTTTGGCGACGGATGAACAGCCAACAAGCGTTGCTGAAGGTTTCCTAAAACTTCAACTTATCTCACACCGCCTAGTACAACCTCACGGTACTGTGCTTGATGGCATCTTCGGTCTTCTACACAACATTGCATGGACTAACGAAGGTCCAATCGATCTACCTGAATTGGCAGACCGTCAAATCGAAGCTCGTCTAGCAGGCCGTGCACTGTCTGTCGATTGTGTTGATAAATTCCCTAAAATGGTTGATTACGTGGTACCAACGGGTACTCGTATTGCTGACACGTCTCGTGTACGTTTGGGTGCTCACGTGGGCGAAGGCACAACCGTTATGCACGAAGGTTTCATTAACTTCAATGCAGGTACAACAGGTGTAAGCATGGTTGAAGGTCGTATCTCTGCTGGTGTTATGGTCGGCAATGGTTCAGACATCGGCGGCGGCGCATCTATCATGGGTACGCTATCTGGTGGCGGTAAAGTCGTTGTATCTATCGGCGAAAACTCACTGCTTGGCGCAAACGCAGGTCTTGGTTTCCCTCTAGGTGACCGTTGTACTGTTGAATCAGGTCTTTATGTAACAGCGGGTACAAAAGTACGCATGCTAGATAAAGAAGGAAAAGAAGTAGAAATTGTAAAAGCACGTGACCTAGCAGGGGTTTCTGATCTACTATTCCGCCGTAATTCACAAACTGGTCAAGTTGAGTGCCTAGCAAACAAATCAGCAGTTGAACTAAACAGCGCGCTACACAGCAACAACTAATCAGGCCAGAGTTTTAAAATTATCTTTTAAAACATGCTATTGATGGAAGGCTAGCACCTAAGTGCTAGCCTTTTTCCTATATCCGTAATATGGCATATTTTGTGCTTATAGTTATACCCAAATGACCTCAAGATGCAGGATTCAGAGCTTCATCAACGAGCCTAGGTCAAGCTCAATCACGGCAGGAATGGTCATTCCCTTTTAACGTGATTGGGCGCAGAAATAGGTTTGTTGATGAGCTCCCGAAGGGCGAGTTTTATTGCTTTGATGAAAAACAAGGGGATTGCATGCACCGCTTTATTCAGCAACTACCTAAGGTAGAACTGCATCTACATATCGAAGGTTCACTAGAGCCTGAATTGATGTTTGAACTGGCTCAGCGTAACCAGGTAGACATACCCTTCACTTCACCACAGGAAGTGCGCGATGCCTATCAGTTTACTAACTTACAAGACTTCCTAGATATCTATTATCAAGGTGCAAACGTACTTCTCCATGAGCAAGACTTTTACGATCTGACTTGGGCTTATTTACTGCGCTGTAAAGAAGACAATGTTATTCATACAGAAATCTTCTTTGATCCACAAACGCATACTGCGCGTGGTGTGGCTTTTGAAACCGTGATTGAAGGAATCAGTAAAGCGCTAGACCAAGGCAAAAAGGAACTGGGGATCTCTAGCCAGATCATCATGTGTTTCTTACGCCATCTCAGCGAAGAAGACGCCATCAAAACACTTGAACAAGCATTACCATACAAAGACAAAATCATTGGTGTGGGTCTCGACTCTTCTGAACAAGGTCATCCACCAGAAAAATTTACTGAAGTTTTCCGCCAAGCTCATGAGGCCGGATTTTTAGCCGTTGCCCACGCAGGTGAAGAAGGCCCAGCAATGAATATTCGTAATGCCATCGATATTCTCGGTGTCCACCGTGTCGATCATGGGGTTCGCTGTGTTGAAGATAAAGCATTAGTCACTGAATTGGCTGAAACGCGCATGCCACTCACCGTTTGCCCACTGTCAAATCTCAAACTAAAAGTGTTTGAAGAGATGGAAGAACACAACATCGTGGAACTACTGCGTCAAGGATTGTGCGTCACCATCAACTCCGATGACCCCGCCTACTTTGGTGGCTACATGACCGACAACTTCAATGCCGTTGCAGATGCGCATCCAATGAGCCATGAAGAGCTAGCACAATTTACGCTTAATGCGATTGAAGCAAGCTTCATTGCTGATCAAGAAAAACAGCAAATGAAGAACACGGTGCACAAATTCTTAACCATTCATGGCTAATTCCTAAGAGAGTCTCGGCTCTCTTTTTCTGTCTATGCGTGAATGATTTAAGTAAGCTACAACAAAAAGCAGTATCTCAACGAGATACTGCTTTTTAAAAGAAAAATTATATCTATTTGATATATTTAACTTATTCCCAAACTTGTTTCGCTACTTCTTGAACCAGTTTGATTTTCGCCCACTGTTCTTCTTCAGTCAGAGCATTACCTTCTTCAGTAGAAGCAAAACCACACTGAGTACTTAAGTAAAGACGTTCTAAAGGAACGTATTGAGAGGCTTCTTTAATACGAGCCACAATCGTCGCTGCATCTTCTAGCTCTGGAATTTTAGAAGAAACCAATCCGAGAACGACTTTTTTATCACCCGTTACTTCAGCAAGTGGAGAAAAATCACCTGCGCGGTCAGTATCAAACTCTAGGTAGTAGGCATCAACATTTTCACGACCAAATAAAACTTTAGCAACTGGAGCGTAACCGCCACTTGCAGCCCAGTGAGAACGGTAGTTACCACGACATACGTGAGTCGTTACAGTTAAACCTTCCGGTGCGTTCTCGATAGCTTTGTTGTTTACTGTTAGATAAGCTTCTGCTGCATCAGCAACGCGAGTTTCATGGGATAGCTCATGAGAAGCGCCACATCCGCATGCACTTGCTTCTGATAATGGTGTATCTGCTGCGCCTTTTGCTGCGAATTTAGGGTCAACAAGCATGCCCCAAGTACAGTCATCAATTTGTACGTTAGTACAACCTGCCGCTGCTAGCTCTTTAAAGAACGTTTGGTATGCTTTAGCAATATCTTCGATAAGTTCATTTTCATCAGCATAAACTGCTTTGGTTGTTTCCTGATTTTCAGAACGTTGAAGTTCCGCAAGAAATTGTGCTGGCGCAGGAACAGTCAAACGAGGAAGAACGTTTTCATCCGCTAAGTCAGCCAAGAACTTGAAGTGCTCAATGAATGGGTGATTTTCACCGGATAATTTACCAGTTAGGCGAGCACTGTCTGCACGGGTTACCATATTCACGAATTGGTAGCCTTTATTTAGTTCATGGTGTTCAACACCGTTTAGACCCCACATAAAATCTAAGTGCCAGTATGAGCGACGGAATTCACCATCGGTAATCACTTTCAAGCCTAGTGATTTTTGTTTTTCGACTAATTCAGTGATGGCCTTGTCTTCAATCGCTTTTAGCTGAGCGGCATCAATATCACCGTTTTCAAATTGGCGACGCGCATCATGGAGATATTGAGGGCGTAGGTAACTACCGACAACGTCGGCATGGAAAGGTGCTTTAAGCTGAGATTGAGGCATTGTATTTCTCCCTGAATTTGTAGGAATTCTTTAGTTCCGTTTCATAATACTCAGAGACGTATAGATGGCCAAATGAAAAAACTTCATATTGAATAATATGAAAATTCAATTGCACCTAATTTAATATTATTATTAAAAATCATTTAATATTAATTAGTTATACATAAAATACAGACTGAATTTTTATAATAAGGACTGGCATGAAACCGTGCCTGTCCTTATTTTTTATTTATTTTGGATCACGACGCAAGCGATCTGTTTCTGCTTTCCAAAACCAATAATCTGTTGGAGCGCAGCTTTACCAACAGGCACGTAGCCAGATGCCATCACATCATTTTCTGTTTCAGAGTGAGGATCGTGAAAGAAAAAAAACTTCTCACTCATGCCACTTAAAATAATCCAATGCGGTTCCTTTTTACCATCAAACCGATAAGTACTAATCAGTAGTAATACGCAAGCACCTTGCCTTATCCACTGTTCAAATTGCGCTTGGGTTGGTGGAGCATCAATCATATGGGTATCTGAGTGCTCTAACTGATGGCAAAAGTCTTGATGAACGATTTCTATCACTGCTTTTTTATTCTCATCCCGCACACTATCAATAAACGGGATCCCTCTCGATTGACTCCAAAGCTCGACATGATAACCACGACGAGATGCAGCTAACGCTAAACCATGACCACTACACCCTCCATGTCCAGCAGCCATAAAGATCGTTGTCGCCTCACGCCACAGTTGCAACTCTTCAGTTCGGCTAGGTTCATACTCTGGATTCAAGCACCCAAAACTCATTAAAAGACATGCAGCACCACAAGTAAAAGGGGTCGTTTGCACATACAAAGGCATATTGAGCATGACTTTGGGTTCTGTTGGAGTTAAGCGCTTTTGTAACCGACGGCCATCACACAGATCGTCGTAGTAATGAATCAGTAGCTTGAATGTCTGATAGCCTAATTTTTCATATAAATTTATCGCAGCAGTATTGTCTTCTCGCACTTCTAGTCTTAATGTAGTCGAGCCTTGATCAAGAGCAGCACGCTCGCATTGCTCCAGTAATTTTTGAGCAATCCCCCGGCCTCTGAAATCAGGTGTTACGGCAATCGAATATAACCTTGAAAGCTGTGTACCTTGATGAAATAGTAGTAATGCATAACCCGCTAATTGCTCGCCGGAATCCGCAACAAAGAGAATGGCATGAGGGGATTGCAAAAAGCGCTTCATTTGGCGGGGAGAAATTCTATCTCCATCAAACAGCGCCAGCTCTAATGCATTAAGCGCAGTGAGGTCAGTACTCTTCGCATGACGAAAGTCCATACGATGTCCTTAGGTGGTTAGCAAGATTGCGCATCAATCATAGATCCAATGCAACAGGAAACCTATAGTTATGGCTAACCTTTTAATCGTGACCGATAAAGTCAGTGACTGGCAGCAATATTTCCCTTCTGAACAAGTTGTTAGTGTCGATCAATATCTCAACTCTGATTGGAAACACAATCACAAAAGTATTCAAGTTGTTAACTTGTGTCGCGATTACGGTTATATGAGCAGCGGCTACTACTGCTCTTTAATGGCGGAAGCGCGGGGTCACCGTGTTATTCCACGAGTAATGGCAATTAATGACATCAACCAACCGCTTTTACTTTCATCTGATTTAATCAAAATTCATAAATTATGTAGTGAAGAAGATCCTATCCGCTGCAAAATTTACTTTGGCCGTACCCAACATAAAGGTTTGGAAAAACTCGCAAGATTGTTATTTGAACAATTCATGGTGCCCGTGATCGAACTTGAAGTCGGTACGCTTGACGGACATTGGCAAATCAAGAAAGTAGCGCCATTTCCATTTCAGGATCTACAAGGTCAGGAAGAAGACTTCTTCATTGAATCGCTGGAAATGTTCTCAAGTAAGGTATGGCGTCGCCCTAAACAGGATAAAAAATATCGCTACGATATTGCTATGTTGGTGGATGAAGAAGAAAAAATGCCACCTTCTGATAAGTCAGCACTAAAACGATTTCGCCGTGCAGCCAATCGTTTAGGCATGAATTTAGAAGTTATTTCTCCCGATGATGGCTCACGTCTTGGTGAGTTTGATGCACTATTTATTCGTGCAACAACCAGCATCAGTAACTACACTTACCGTTTTGCGAAAAAAGCAGAAAAAATGGGATTAATTGTGATGGATGATCCTGAATCCATTATGAAATGTACCAATAAAGTCTTCCTCACAGAGCTACTCCAGCGTAACCAAGTTCCTGCACCTAACAGTGTCATATTGCAGAGCTTTGATCCTGATTGGAAAGAGCACTTGTTGGAAGTATTGGATTTCCCATTGGTATTAAAAATTCCAGATGGCGCATTTTCACGTGGGGTAGTGAAAGTAAAAACCGTTGAAGAACTGGAAACTGAAGCGGACAAACTATTTAGCAAAAGCGCGTTGATTTTGGCGCAAGCCTTTATGCCAACTGACTACGACTGGCGTATTGGTATTTTAAACCGTCATCCAATTTTTGCCTGTAAATACATGATGAGTCGTGGTCACTGGCAAATATACCAACACTTTAATAGTGGCCGGGTAAGTTCGGGCGGTTTTGAAAGCTTTGATATGAAGCAAGTACCCAAAGCGGTAGTTGATACTGCATTAAAAGCAGCAAACTTAATTGGTGGTGGTCTCTATGGTGTTGACCTAAAAGAGATAGATGGTCAAGTTTATGTCATAGAGGTTAACGACAACCCAAGTATCGACCATACTGTAGAAGACGGCTTCTTAGGCGATCTCCTTTATGACCGCATCATGACCGAGTTCCTACGCCGTATTCAGCTGCGAGGATTGTAACCCCAAAGTACAGCTTCTTTGATTGAAGCTGTGCCTACTTATCTCAAGGAGATTGCATGGATTTTCTACTTGATCACTGGCAATTTAACGAAACCAATGCACAGCGTGATATTTTAAGCCCAGAGAGTATTGAACCGAATCATTGGTATCACTGTATGCGTGATGAACATGCCGTTCGTCCTTGGCTAGAAAAGAATCAAGTACCGACATCAATCATTGATAGTTTACTTGCCGAAGATACTCGGCCTCTATTTGAAGAGTATGAAGATAACCATTTCTTACTGATTTTACGTGGTGTCAACCTCAATCAGAATGCCAATCCAGAAGACATGTTGAGTATTCGTTTACTCTATGTAAATGGTGCCATTATTTCTACTCGCCGGATCCCTTCTAAAACCGTCGCGACCATTCGTGAAAAATTGGAAAATCAAAAAGGCCCTAATAATTTGGCCGATTTGGTCATGAATATCATCGATGGATTAAATCGTAATATTGATAACTACCTAGATACGATTGAAGATAAGATCGATAAATTTGATGAAGAGCTAGAGCTAAGCGAAGAGTTAATGCAAACGCATAAAGCCTTACTAAAAATTAAACGGTTTATTAAACCTCAGCAATATGCCATTGACGACTATTTCAATTCGAACATTCCTCTGTCTGAATCTAAGCAGTTACGCCTTCGTCACAGCGTTAATACCATCGTAAGAATTAATGAAAATTTAGATTTTTTCTTGAGTGAACTGGACATTATTAAAGGTGAATTGCGCCAATATCACGCAGAAAAAATGAACCAAAACACCTATTTATTTTCGGTTATCGCTGCGATCTTCTTACCTACCAGTTTCTTAACGGGCTTGCTAGGGGTTAATGTGGGAGGTATTCCCGGCACAGAATCCCCGATTGCGTTTACCTTGTTTTGCCTTGGATTAGTGGTTATTTTTGGTCTTGAATTTTTCATTCTGAGTCGATTAAAATTTTTCAGTCAATCTTAGAATCCGCTGTTACCCAGTCTGCAGGATGCAATCAGGGTCGTTTTAAGGAGTATTTATGTATATTTTCGGCTACGGTAGTTTAATTAACGCCTCCTCACGTCAGTTAACCGGTCAAACCGGAGACGCTATCCCTGTTGTTGCAAAGGGGCTAGTACGTTATTGGGGAAAGATTGACGATAGCTATATCATGTCACCACTGATAGTCAATCAAGGGGAGGGAGAAGTCAGCGGTGTCTTGCTGCAAGTTGATGATAATGAGTTACCTAATTTCGACCGTCGTGAAGCTGGCTATCAACGTATACAAATCAATGCTAATCAAATAGAAACCGAATGTTCATTCGATACTGCTCAACCTATCTGGGTTTATGTGACTGATAATTATCAACAACCTTGCTCAAATAGCCCTATTGTACAAAGTTATGTCGACACGGTTATTGCTGGGTGTTTGGATATATCAGAGCAGTTTGCTCGCCACTTTATTGAGCACACCGTTGGGTGGCATTGTCCTTATGAAAATGATCGACAAGCACCGAAGTATCAAAGAGTGGCAGGTGTTAAACCACATCACCAAGTATCGATCGATAAGTTACTGACCCCAGTATTCGCGCTTTCTTAACCCATCAAGATAAAAAACCTCAGTTTAGTGAACTGAGGTTTTTATCCATCGACCCGTTTACCCGTTATTTAAATTGATAAATGGTAGAGAATTGATACGTTTGTCCCGGCTCTAACCAGCATTCGTCATGAGGCCAATCAGAACGGTTGGGAGAATCTGGCAAATATTGCGTTTCTAAAGCAACACCTTGGTAGTTTTGATAATGCCCCCCAGTTCTACTTGGAGTGCCTTCTAGCCAGTTACCGGTATAAAGCTGAATAGCAGGTTTATTCGTGAATACATTCATGGTTATTGCTTTGTCAGCAGACAACACAGTAGCAACCGGTGTATCTAATGATGGACTGCCTAAGTAATAGCTATGGTCATAGCCATTGACTAATTTCTGTTGTTCTTCCTTGAGTAAGCAAGCCCCTATTTTTTCACCGTGTCTAAAGTCAAAAGCCGTTCCCTCAACCGGCACTAAACCTTGTTGCAAAGGAATGCCTAAGTTATCAGTGGGTAAGTAACTATCCGCTTTAATCGTTAACGTATCCTGCAAAACATCCGTGCCCGAATCTGCCCCCATCAAATTAAAATACGCGTGATTGGTTAAATTAATAGGTGTGGTGGCATCGGTCGTCGCGGTGTAATCAATCAAAACCTGATTATCATCGGTTAACGTGAAAGTCACTGTTGCTTCAACATTACCTGGAAAACCTTGGTCTCCATCTGGAGATGACATAGAAAATACAACTTTTTGCGCCTGCTGATCTTTAATAGCCCAACGCAAATGACTCCACCCTTGAACGCCACCATGCAGACAATGCTGAGCTTGATTCGCTGTCAGGTGATAGCTTTTACCGTTAAGTTCAAATTGAGAATTAGTAATACGGTTTGCATAACGACCGACAGTCGCACCTAAGAAACTGGTTTGTTTCTTAAAGCCTTCCATGTCACCGACGCCGAGTAAAACCTGACGTATTTCGCCTTTTACCGGTACTTCACAACTTAACCATGTGGCACCAATATCCATAAACACAAGCTGCATACCATTTGCATTAGTAAGCGCAATTAATTGGGCTGGTTGACCGTCATAAGCCGGCTGTTCTGCCATCGATGTCAGTAATGTTTGACTCATTATTCATGTCTCCTTCCCAACATAACGTGACTAATTTATCCCTATCCTTCGCAGGTTTGACATTCACCGCGTCAAAACCCAGACAATGTCTTTTGAAGTGATTGGTATATATAAGTTTTATCGCTTGTTGGTGCTTAAATTAGTTGTGGCCCGAAGTCTAACAACGTGAGTGATTTAGGGTCTGTGATCAATCCTTCAAAGTGTAAACGTTTCCAAAACAGTAAAATAAGACTTCAATAACATTACGTCAGACTTTAGTCGTAAATTTGCCAATGTTTGAAGTCATGCCCAAATACTTAAAAAAGCGCAATCATCTTGAAAGCGTTACAAATGGTCACAGTTTTTTGTTTCCCTTTGAGCAAAACTGAAATAGTTCAAATAACCACCAACGGGACAACAGACTACACTAAACAGAGGTGTTTAATCAGGAGAGCACAATGGGGGCATTATGGAAAGGATGAGCAATAATGACGCGCTGAGTAATACTAGCTTCTCAGCCACATTGAATCATCAGCTTGCTGATATTCATTATCAAATCCGTGCTCATATTCCTAATGTTGACCGACTCTCTTTCGCGTTATACGACCGCGATACAGATATCCTGAAAACTTATGCTGACAGCGCTGCAAATGGAACAGAATTAAGTCAGCACTCTGCATACTTAAAAAATCTTCCCACATTACAATCTTGTGCGAAAACAGGTGAAAGACGTGTCGTTAATAATATCGAACAGCGGTTTTCTTCTCATTCTCATCACACCAAATGGCTGCTTGGACGCGGCTATCACTCTTCGTTAGCAGTACCTGTATATAGCCAACACCATTTCATCGGTATACTGTTTATCGATTCGCATCTTGAAGATTTTTTCACGGAAGTGATCGTCAGTGCTCTAAATGAATATATCGACATCCTACTGATCTCTATTATTTCCGAATATGAGCTCGTACATGCTTTGTTGGATTCGACTCGAAATCATCACCTATCATCACCTCGTCATTGGTCCGCGGGAGCTGCACACCGTGAACGGATCTGGAGAATGACACAAATCATCGCAAGAGATGTCGCTAATGCTTTCGAACTCAGTGATGAAGATATTGAAAACATTACCCAATTTTCTCGTTATCACGATATTGGTAAGCTATCTATCCCTTATAACGTGCTCTCATCAACAGAAGAACTGACACCAGCACAGCGCAGACTTATCGATGAACATATCGAACACGGCGTACAGTTTGTGGAGCAAATTATCGAGCAGCTTAATCACCCCAACCACCATTGTGTAAACCTACTCAGAGAAATCGTTGCCTATCATCACGAATATTTAGATGGTAGTGGCTACCCTTATCATCTGCATGGTAATGACATTCCTCCTTCAGCACGCATTATTGCTGTCGCTAATATTTTTGATGCACTAACCAGCCATCATCCACATAAACAAGGCTGCTCAACGATTTACGCTCTGCTAGAGCTAGAAAAGATGGTCAACCAAGGAAAACTAGACTGGCATTGTGTCAACGCCCTACGGGAACACCAAGACGAGCTAGATGATATTATTCGCCATAACCCTGGGAAAGATCCTTGTATATCATTAATTAATTAGGATGAACTACACTTAGCTGAAATCTATCCCAAATTAGCCCGACTGACTCTTTCCGTTATGTAGGAGTATGAAATGCGGACACAGGATGACAAATCACCACGCTGTACTCTGCCGCCCCCCAATGAGTTGCTTCTTAATTGGGCGAGAGTCCGGCCAAATGATGTTTACTTGAGACAAATAAAGCGGCGAAAATTTAAAGAATACACATATATCCAAGTGGCCGAGCAAGCGCTAAGATTAGTCACGGCACTGCGAGATTTAGGTGCGCAACCCGGAGATAAAATATCCATTATTTCAAAGAATTGTGCTGAATGGTTTATCTGCGATATCGCCTTCATGTTAGGTGACTTTATCAGCGTTCCTCTCTTTCCAACCGCCAATTCACAAACTATCGAGTACTGTCTTACCCATAGTGATTGCCGCTTCGTTATTGCTGGCAAACTGGATGACTCATCCGCAGTTCAACAAGTTTTTCAAGATATGAGTGATTTGACGACGATCGCTCTCCCCTATGATTCAGCACCACCTTGCCAATATCATTTCGATTACCTCATTAGTCATTATCCACCCAGTAAAGAACGCCCAATCCATCATGATGACAAAGTCATGTCTTTAGTTTATACCTCTGGCACGTCTGGTATTCCGAAAGGCGCAATATTAACCTATGGGGCCTACTCATGGTCAGTCAAACAGATCGTTGACCATATCGGTATTCATTCACAAGATACCCTATTTTCCTACCTCCCTTTGGCGCACATTACCGAACGAGTATATATTTTGGGCTCTTCTATCATGGTCGGTATCCCAACTGCCTTTCCTGAATCATTAGACACCTTCATTGATGATGTCAAAATGCAGCGCCCAACCTTATTTATTTCCGTGCCTCGACTTTGGCAACTATTTCAACAACGAATTCAAGACAAACTCTCTGATAAGCTATTGAAAACACTGCTCTCAATTCCTTTCATAAAAAGAGTAATTCAGCGCAAAGTCATCCATGGATTAGGGTTAGAAAATGCCCGAGTGCTTGGCTGTGGGTCAGCGCCAGTCTCACCATCTCTATTACAATGGTATAACCGGCTTGGGTTGGAAATTACCGAAGCCTGGGGAATGACTGAAACCTTTGGTTATAGCACTCTAAATTATCCGTTTTGCGAAAATAAAATAGGAACAGTTGGAAGAGCCGGGCCGGGGATTGAACTTAAAATCGCAGAAGATGGAGAAGTATTAGTCAAAAGTTCTGGTTTATTCGCTGGCTATTACCATAGTCAAGAAGAGACTCGAGCTATGTTTACTGACTATGGCTGGCTTAAAACCGGAGACATTGGTGAAATAGATGAATCCGGATATCTCACATTATTAGGCAGGAAAAAAGATAGCTTTAAAACAGCAAAAGGTAAGTTTGTTGCACCAGTTCCGATTGAAAAACGTCTTTATGAACATAGTCGAGTGGAGATGCTTTGCTTGATAGGTTCTGGGATGACGAGCCCATTACTTCTTGTCGTTCCACATCAATTTCCTCACTTTGATAAACAGCGGTATGAGAAAGCAACACAGAGAATTATTGATCATATTAATCAAGACTTGGAGCCTCATGCGAAAATCAAGCGCGTATTGATGGTTAAGGAACCATGGAGTATTGAAAATGGTATTTTGACTCCCACACTAAAAATCAAACGCTTTGAACTAGAAAAAAAATACCACGGCCTTGAAGAACATTGGCCAGACAACCAACTGATTCACTGGGAATAAAAAAGACGCCATATAGACGTCTTTCACAATATTCAACGCTTGTCTGCGCTAACTGTTTTACAACGAAATCCAATTAGAACTAATCACGGCAATGGCTGCACTCGCCACTGCCCAGAGCGTTAGTATACCAAAAGCATTTTTCACGGTATCACGTAAAGAAGGTGAATGGGTTATTACACTGACTTCACTATGACTCGCTACATGTTCATAATTATTCATTTAATCTCTCTCACTGCTGTTTTAATCACCAATCACAGTACAATATATAGATATAAATGTGACACATATCAAGTTTTATTTGATGACAAATTTTCATATACAGATAAAAACTAGATATATACCCAAATGACTTCTATATGCAGGATTCAGAGCTTCATCAACAAGCATAAAAAAAGCCCCTATCAAGGGGCTTTTTATCAAATACAGTTCAAAGAACTATTATTTGTTAGCGTTACGCTCTTTAACTTCTGCGATAACTTTTTCAGCAACGTTTGCTGGACAAGCTGCGTAGTGATCGAATTCCATAGAGAATTGACCACGGCCAGAAGTGATAGTACGTAGGTGACCGATGTAGCCGAACATTTCAGATAGTGGAACGTCTGCTTTAATACGAACACCAGTCGCGCCAGCTTCTTGGTTTTTGATCATACCACGACGACGGTTCAAGTCACCGATTACATCACCAACGTTATCTTCAGGAGAGAATACGTCAACGTGCATGATTGGCTCTAGAAGCTGAGGACCTGCTTTAGGCATAGACTGACGGAATGCACCTTTCGCTGCGATTTCGTAAGCGATTGCTGAAGAGTCAACTGCGTGGAAACCACCGTCGAACAGTTCAACTTCAACGTCTAGTACAGGGAAGCCTGCTAGAGGGCCTTCAAGCATCATGCTGCCGAAGCCTTTCTCAACTGCTGGCCAGAATTCTTTCGGTACGTTACCACCAACAACTGTTGAAGAGAACGAGAAGCCAGAGTTTTGCTCACCTGGTTTGATACGGTAGTCAATTTTCGCGAACTGACCTGAACCACCAGACTGTTTCTTATGCGTGTAGCTATCTTCAACAGGTTGAGTGATAGTTTCACGGTAAGCAACTTGTGGAGCACCCACTTCTAGTTCAACGCCGTAAGTACGTTTAAGGATGTCCACTTTGATGTCTAGGTGAAGTTCACCCATACCTTTCAGGATAGTTTCACCTGAATCTTCATCAGTCTCAACTTGGAATGATGGATCTTCTGCAACCATTTTACCGATCGCGATACCCATTTTCTCAGTTGAACCTTTGTCTTTAGGTTTCACTGCGATTGAGATTACTGGAGTTGGGAATACCATTGGCTCCAAAGTAACTTTATCTTTAGGATCACATAGAGTGTGACCAGTTTGAACGTTCTTCATACCAACGATAGCGATGATGTCGCCCGCTTGAGCAGTAGTCAGTTCTTTACGATCGTCAGCTTGCATTTCAACCATACGACCAACACGTTCAGTTTTACCAGTAAACGCGTTAAGGACGGTGTCGCCTTTGTTCAATTTACCAGAGTAAATACGAACGAAAGTTAGTGCGCCGAAACGGTCATCCATGATTTTGAATGCTAGCGCTTTGAATGTTTCGTCAGCAGAAACGATAGCGTGTTCGCCAGTTTCGTTGCCTTCTTCATCCATTAGCGGCTGTGGCTCAACTTCAGTTGGAGCTGGTAGGTAATCGACAACAGCGTCAAGTACTAGTTGAACACCTTTGTTTTTGAACGCAGAACCACAGTAAGTTGGGAAGAACGCTAGGTCACGAGTACCTTTACGGATACAACGTTTGATGTCTTCGATTGAAGGCTCTTCGCCATCCATGTAAGCCATCATTAGTTCGTCGTCTTGCTCAACTGCAGTTTCGATTAGCTCTTCACGGTATTGCTCAACGTCATCTACCATGTCAGCTGGAACTTCTTTGATTTCGTAGTTTTCAGGAAGACCAGTGTCATCCCATACGAACGCTTGGCGGCTAAGAACGTCAACAACACCCACGAAATCTTCTTCGATACCGATAGGTAGAGTCATTACTAGTGGAGTTGCAGCAAGAACGTTTTTAACTTGGTCAACAACGCGGTAGAAGTCTGCACCCATACGGTCCAGTTTGTTCACGAAGATGATACGTGATACTTCTGATTCGTTAGCGTAGCGCCAGTTAGTTTCAGATTGAGGTTCTACACCACCTGAACCACAGAATACACCGATACCACCGTCTAGAACTTTTAGAGAACGGTAAACTTCTACTGTGAAGTCAACGTGTCCTGGGGTGTCGATAACGTTTAAACGGTGACCTTTCCAGAAACATGATACTGCCGCAGATTGGATAGTAATACCACGTTCAGCTTCCTGTTCCATGAAGTCGGTAGTTGATTCACCGTCATGAACTTCACCAGTTTTGTGGATCATACCAGTTAGCTTTAGGATACGCTCAGTAGTGGTAGTTTTACCCGCATCAACGTGCGCGAAAATACCAATGTTTCTGTATTTCGATAAATCAGTAGTCATTGTCTTACTCTGTTAATAAGGTATAAAGTGCGCGCAGAGTATACCATAATCTATCTAGACTGATAGTCCTGCGTGCATATTCAAATAAAAAATTTACTGCTTGCGTTTTTAACCACTTGTTAAGAGTGCGAATAAGCATTTGAACATTTTATTACACCCTTAATAAGTCACTATTTTATATATAAAAATAAGTCCTATTTTATCGAACTCCATGACTAACTAACATGTTCCTTTACAAGCAGAACTTCAGCCAAGAATTATAGCTAATAACAAGATAGCCGCCATATTTGGCGGCTAGTTTTATGCATTTTCTTAGTGAAGGCACATACTATCTAAAGTTCATCAAAGGCTTCAATGGCTTCTGATAATTTTTTTACACCATGTATCTGCATACCTTCAATACCATGTTTAGGCATATTAGCAGCAGGAACAATTGCTTTGCGAAAGCCATGCTTAAACGCTTCATTCAGTCGTTCTTGCCCGCTCGGTACCGGACGAATCTCTCCAGCCAAGCCAACTTCACCAAACACGACCACATCTTTAGGAATACTACGATCTCGAAAACTCGACAATAACGCGATCACCAACGCTAAGTCGGCGCTGGTTTCGGTTACCTTTACCCCACCTACCACATTAACAAATACATCTTGGTCCGCCATTTGGAGTCCGCCATGCTTATGTAAAACCGCCAATAATAAAGAAAGGCGATTCTGTTCAAGACCAACCGCCACTCGGCGCGGGTTCGCCAATTGTGAATAGTCGACTAAGGCTTGAATTTCCACCAGCAAAGGGCGAGTTCCTTCCCACACCACCATCACAGAGCTGCCAGACGTTTCTTCTTCGCCACGAGATAGGAATATTGCAGAAGGGTTTTTTACCTCACGTAAACCCTGCCCTGTCATCGCGAACACACCAAGTTCGTTCACGGCACCAAAGCGGTTTTTATGACTACGTAAGGTACGAAAACGTGTGTCAGTACTGCCATCAAGTAACACTGAGCAATCAATAATGTGCTCAAGCACTTTAGGACCTGCCAAAGTGCCATCTTTGGTCACGTGACCAACAATAAAGACAGCGACATTATTTTGCTTTGCATAACGCGTTAATGCCGTCGCAGATTCCCTTACCTGCGAGACACTACCTGGTGAAGACTGAACATCAGAAACGTGCATCACTTGAATCGAATCAATCACCATTATTTTGGGTTGTTCTTTTTCTGCTATCTGACAAATCTTATCGACGTTCGTTTCCGAGAGCATTTTCAAATGCTCTTTGGGTAAACCTAAACGAGATGCTCGCATTGCCACCTGTTGCAGTGATTCTTCACCCGTGACATAAAGTGTTGGCATTTGTGATGACAAAAAACACATGGTTTGTAACAGTAATGTCGATTTACCTGCGCCAGGGTTACCGCCAATTAAGACAGCCGCGCCAGGCACAATCCCGCCACCGAGCACTCGATCGAATTCTTTAAAACCACTAGTAAAGCGCGGTACATCTTCTAAATCAATTTCCGACAGAATTTGAACTTTGGACTCACTGGCTCCAGCATAGCCACTCAAGCGTTCATTGCGAGCAACTTGTGGAGAGGCAGCTAAACGAACCTCTGTTATGGTATTCCAAGCACCACAAGCACTGCATTGTCCCTGCCAACGTGGAAAATCAGCCCCACATTCATTACACACATAAGCACGTTTTGCTTTAGCCATGAAACCTCAATAATTCTATTCAAAAAATGACAATTCTAGTCTAATCACCAATAATATACTTATTGCGTTATTAAGATGCGAGAATCAAAGTACCTTTGGACCAGTATATTTACAAAAATGGGCGATTTAATAGCCGCTGATTACAAGATGGATCGCGGAAAGACCGTTGTATCTAAAGATATAATGAAAACTGCCGATATTTTATTCAAACTATAACTCTGAAAGATATGTATGCAGCAATCAGACATTCTCTCCCTCGCTGAGCGGTTGATCCCCGCTTATCACTCAGGTGATTTAGATTATCTTCTTGATCAAATAACTCAAGGGGAAGGACCTTCCGCGAAGTTACTTGTGAAAATGGAACTAAATCGCATTATGGCCCCGTGTTCAAAGACCATCGATCTACGAGGCCGTGTCAGTGGAGATTGTCGAGAATACGAATTAGATGGAATTAAACATTGGTTCGATGATGTTGCGTTCAATGCCTACCATAAAAACATTCGTAAATATGGTGCTTATACAGAAGGTGTTTGGTCAGCGCTAAACAATACTCGCAATAACTTTCGTGTGATGCAAAAACATGGTGATAATCCCAAAGATTCGGAAACACAAAAGCCGTTATTTGAAGCTGAGCCGATTAAACTTGGCTACGATCTAAAGCGGGCAGAAAATCGTCTACGTATTAGCACGCAAATACAAATACACCTCAATAATAAACAGCAAATCATTCATGGGTTAAGTGTTGATTTATCAAGCTCAGGAGCTCGCCTAAAAGTACCGTCTTTTTTTGACTATAAATTAGGCGACACCATCACCATAAAATTTGTTGAGCTATTAAAAGATCATGACATCACAGAATTAGAGCAAGGTGTTGAGTATCGTATTCTCGCCGTTGATGACTCTTATGATAATGATGCGGTTAAGTTTCTGCGTGTTCTTAGACTAACAAAAACTGACGCGGTGGAACGAGTGATCGTTGAATCACTCAACTCAACTCGTAAAAAAGCCAAACATGATAATCAAGATAAAATAATTCGCGCTCGAACAAGGGCTTATGAGCATGCCTATTTAAAACACAGCTGCTCTCTCCCCTTGTTCTTCAGTGGTGATGAATTAAAACTGGTGCTGATTACTGAAAACAATTATCCACTTTGGCAGTATTGGCATGATGAACGCAACCAACAAGCACTAGGCACCCTTTTTAATAAAAGCAGAATGGAAAACTTGGTGCGGCCGGGTTTGCATGACAGCAACAATGTCCTTTATTCGTTTAAACACGAATACCAAGATAAAACTTTATTCTTTTCTATGATGATGCCAGAAGCAACGCCCGATCAGAGAAAGCTGTTTTGGCATATCGGTGCAAAACGAGATAGCTGGAAAGTCTTTCGTCTCTATGTATTTGAGCTATCAAAAGAAGAAAGAACACTTTTGGCAAGTCATAGCGATGAGCTTGCCCAACGATCTCGTAATCTTACTCACTACGGTGTATTGCAAGAGATCAGCGATATTGAGTCAGCTAAAGATTACTTATTTGTCGACAAACCGAATTTAACCTCAAAAGCCATTAACGAATTCTGCCATCCGAGAAAAGTCAAAGGAATGCCAATGAGTGTTTACTTTGATGCATTGTGTCGCCGGAAAGAACCTCGCTATCAATTTCAGACACCGCTCGATCTGGTAGACAATGAATCAGGAAAACACACTGGCTATACCGTCGATATATCGAAGCGTGGGTTAAGCATTATTGTCGAGGAGCCACTGAATTTACGGGTACAAGATATTGTTACTATCGATTTCAAAGAACTGAAACTGTATGACAAAACTCTGCCCTTAGACAAAGTGCCCTATCAGGTTATACGCGTTAGCCCTGAAGGACGACGTATTCAACTGATGTTGGAAGAGAATTCCCACACAATGAAGGTCATTGCTTTCTTTAGTAGTGTCATAAATCACAATCATCACAAATTAATTGAGAAGCCAGAACTTCTTCCATCACCACAATTACTAGAGAGTTTGCATAATATCTTGCTAGATAGGATGGTAAGTTCGCCGGTTTTTGTTGATAAAAGCTCACGTAACTTACGCCCTAAAATTGTTGGGGTGAACTTTCCGCTTCCCAAGCATATCGAGTTTTTATCTAAATTAGGCCAAGAAGGGAAACTCTCTTTAGACCCAATTTATAAAGGGCATACTAGCTCTTTATTAGCCAATCCGATGAAGAGAATTGAAGGCGTAGAACCGCAATTTAACGAAATATACATTTCTATACTTAAGTTTGGTTCACGCGTTAATTCGATAGAAACGCGCCTACGCAGCGATTTCACCAGTGCGCAGGAACGAATTGAGTTTTTGAAGAATGCCCAGAACATGGGCGAATTATTTATACTCCGCTTAGCATCTGCGCCGATATTTGATGCGTTCACTAAGCTTTCCGGTTCTGATCTTGATGAGCTCGCTCAAGTCAGTATTCCTAGTGCTGCTAGCATTGAAAAAGAAATTGGCGCGCTCGCGGGATACAGTGAAATCATTAACATCACAGATGAAGTTTTAGGGCGATTACAACTGATATAAGCAATTCATTTGGCCCATAATCTCTGAATCATTTTGAGGATGATTCAGAGATTCAATACTTAAAGTGACTATGGTTTTGCAACCCAAGAGAGCTTCTGCTGTTTCACTAAACCTGCCGATAAAATACATAACACCCCACCAAGGCCAATGTATTTTACTGAGGTTTGTGCCATCGCCTGCACTTTCGGTTTAGCATGATAAGCAATACCAAGCCCTGCAGCCCCCATCATCACAAGATCATTTGCACCATCACCAATCGCTACGGTGTTATGCGCTTCAATTTCATATTTTTCTGCCAGATCATTAAGAATATCAGCTTTCGTTTGGGCCGACACGACACCACCAAGCACTTTTCCAGTTAACTTGCCATCAACAATGTCTAAAACATTGGATTGTGCATGATCAAGCCCTAAGCGCTGCTTAAGATGATCAGAGAAGTAAGTAAACCCGCCAGATGCAATAGCAGTTTTCCAGCCAAATTGCTGCAGCGTCGTCACCATTTCACCAAGATCTGGCATAAATGGTAGACCTTCTCGTACCGTATCAAGAATACTTTGGTCAGCACCTTGGAGTTTGCCAACTCTCTGACGCAAACTTTGCTCGAAATCGAGTTCTCCTTGCATCGCACGTTCTGTCACAGCCGATACCTCAGCACCCACACCAGCTAATTTCGCAATTTCATCAATACATTCAATTTGAATAGCCGTTGAGTCCATATCCATCACAATCAATCCCGGTTGGTTCAAATCCGGAACATCATGAATGCGGGCGTACTCCAAATTCAATTCATCGAGAACGCGGGCCTTTCTATCGCTTAAAGTCCCAGCCATTAACGCAACTTCATAATGACCGACTTGCCATACTTCGAGAATGGCATTGTGCTCTCGAGTATAAAAATCGATATCAATAAAATGTTCGGGCGCCAAATGCTCACCAAACACAATCCAGTTCGCGTTTTTTCGCTCAATTTGCGCAGCAAAACGAGTCTCTGGAAAACGTTGAGTTAAAGATGGGTGTTTTTTTATCGGTAAAGTCTTAAAAGCGTCCATGTATACTATCCTTTATTGGGAGAACAGAACGTTACCCTATTGCAATTTAAAAACGCAAGTCCCAATATGGGCGAACTCTTAATTTTTTGATTAGGTGAAAAGCTTTATGAATGGCTCACTATTCTCTTTTCGCGTGGTGATTCGAGTGCTGGCTGTTGTTCTGGTAGCCGTGATGTTTATTGTAACCATCACTAACAGCGTCATTATCAGCAAAGGAAATGAGCGCATCCAAGCCAACCAATTAGAAACTTTGACCAAGGTTCTAATCACCCAAGCAGCAATGACCGCTAGTGATATGATAGCGGATCAAGACCAAGAACGCCTACTGGGGTTAACTAATCAGCTTGCCAAAGATCGGCTTGTCTTTGATGCCACAATTTATGATGCAGAGGGAGTTAAGCTTGCTTCCAGCGATAACGCGATGAGTGTTCGTGAAGTGCTTGGTTTAGACACACCGCTTCATACAGCCAGCATCGGGCGTCAACAATTGGTTGAGCCAGTTATGCATGATGGCGATATCATTGGTTTTGTTCGGATTACATTTGAAACTGGTAAAGTAACGGCAATTTCCGACCATCACTACCGCAAAAGCGATCGTTATATGTATTTAATGATTTTGATGAGCTTTATTAGTGGTGTACTCATTACACTATTACTGCGCAACCGCTCTAAGAGAATTCATCGCGGACAAAACTTATTGCTGCGTAATGCCTCTCAACAATGAACCACAAATAAACAAGCCTCGAAGTCAATACTCCGAGGCTTTCATTTATCTTAATCGTATCTCTAATACCCAAATAACCTATCATTTGGGTATATACCCAAATGACCTCGAGATGCAGGATTCAGAGCTTCATCAACGAGCCTAGGTCAAGCTCAATCACGGCAGGAATGGTCATTCCCTTTTAACGTGATTGGGCGTAGAAATAGGTTTGTTGATGAGCTCCCAAAGGGCGAGTTTTATTCGCTCCTAGGCTGTGTTACAATACCGTATTTATCCATAACATCAAACATGTCTGGATCTGGCGTGTAGAACAACTCCGCTGAGAACAAGTTACCTACTTTTACTTTAGTGCCACGAGCTTTTGCCGCTTCTTCTGCTGCGCGTACCATTTTGTAGTCTGCAATAGCTGCAAAATCATGACCTTTGAAACGGATACGGTTTACTTTGGAATCTGTACAAGCGCCCATACCAATCACAACATCACGCACTTTAATATCAGTACTTACTGCACCACAACTACCAACACGGATAATTTTCTTCACGCCGTAGTCTTTCACAAGCTCAGTTGCGTAGATAGAACATGAAGGAATGCCCATACCATGGCCCATTACAGAGATTTTGCGACCTTTGTAAGTGCCTGTGAAACCGAACATATTACGTACATCACAAACTTGAACCACATCTTCTAAAAAAGTTTCCGCAATGTATTTTGCTCGCAAAGGGTCGCCCGGCATAAGAACGACATCTGCAAAATCACCCATTTCAGCATTAATATGTGGAGTTGCCATTGTTTGTATCCTTTAAAATTAATTAGTTGGCTAAGTCCAACACTCAGTATAAGACTTAGCCCTATTCACGTTGTTAACGTCATAAACACATAGTACGTGCTTAATGACTATAAAAAGCTTTGCCCAAACTCCATTGGCGTCAGAGCAAAATAGTCTGCTAAAGATTGGCCTATATCGGCAAATGTATCGCGTTGTCCTAAGGATCCTGGTGTGACCTTATCGCCGTAGACTAAAACGGGAATATGCTCACGAGTATGATCGCTCCCAGGCCAAGTAGGATCACATCCATGATCAGCGGTCAAAATCAGCACATCCTCGGGTTGCATTAACGACAGCAACTCTGGTAACCGTTGATCAAAATATTCAAGTGCTGCGGCGTAACCAGCAACATCGCGACGGTGACCATACGCAGAATCAAAATCGACAAAATTAGTAAAGACAATACTGTTGTCTTGCGCCAACTTTACTTGATCTAATGTCGCTTCAAACAAAGCGGGAATACCGGTTGCTTTCACTTTTTGTGTAATTCCACAGTGAGCATAGATATCCGCAATTTTACCAATTGATATGACTTGGCCTTGGCGCTCCTCCACCAGTTTCTGTAACACTGTCGCTGACGGTGGCTCTACTGATAAATCGCGGCGATTTCCTGTTCGTTCAAACTCACCTGACTTAGGCCCAATAAAAGGACGAGCAATCACGCGACCAATATTGTAATCAGCAAGCTCTTCGCGAACGATATGGCAAAGTTCCATTAAGCGCTCTAAGCCATATGTCTCTTCATGGCAGGCAATCTGAAATACTGAATCAGCCGACGTGTAAAAGATAGGTTTACCTGACACCATATGCTCTTCACCCAAATCATCTAAAACTTGAGTCCCCGAAGCATGGCAGTTTCCTAAATATCCCGGTAAATTTGCTCGAGCAACGATACGATCTAAAAGCTCTTGGGGAAAACTTTCAGTTTTATCCGTAAAATATCCCCAATCAAATAATACCGGAACACCAGCAATTTCCCAGTGACCTGATGGCGTATCTTTCCCCGAAGAAAGCTCCGCTGCGTGACCATAAGCACCAATAATATCCACTTGTTCATTTAATCCATGAGCATATCTTCCGGTTGATTCTTGGTGCGCACGCCCCAAACCTAGACGAGATAGATGAGGCAGTTTTAACACGCCACTGCGCACCGCATTATCAGCGTTACCGGCTGCACATTGTTCAGCGATATGCCCTAGC
This sequence comes from Vibrio eleionomae, assembly GCF_009874545.1. Lineage (NCBI taxonomy): Bacteria > Pseudomonadati > Pseudomonadota > Gammaproteobacteria > Vibrionales > Vibrionaceae > Vibrio > Vibrio eleionomae. Next base: position 164,603 of record NZ_WEKT01000001.1, read on the forward strand.
GTATCCGCGCCGACATCACCGAAATCCTTCGCATCGGCAGTTGCGCCGATACCGAAAGAATCTAAAACTAAAATAATGGCTCTTTTCATTATGATTATTTCTTAGTTCAATCCTTGTGCTATTGCACATAACGATAAATAACAGGGCTCGCATGGTATTGTTCACCAATGCAGATAGCTTGACGCAAATTCTGAGCCGCTATTTGCCACTCTTGTTCATTACGCGCATGCAATATAGCAAGTGGAACTTTTGGTGAAGCAACGTCTCCGAGCTGAATAAACTGATCAAACCCAACTGAATAGTCGATAACATCATCAGCGACACGACGACCACCACCGAGACCAACGACAGCCATACCGATCGCTCGGGTATCCATTGCCGTTACCACACCAGATTTCTCGGCATAGACGGGTTTTATCACCTGAGCCCGTGGTAAATACTGATCATAGTGCTCGACAAAGTCGGCCGGTCCACCGAGTCCTTCAACCATTAGACTAAAGCGTTTAGCCGCTTCACCACTGGCAAGGGATGCCGACAATTTGTCCATCGCATGCTTTTTATCTATCGCGAGACCACCAAGGACAAGCAATTCACTAGCCAGTGCCATCACCACTTGTTTGAGTCTTGAGTTCTGTTGCTCACCAGTCAAAAACCGAACGGCTTCGGCGACTTCTAAGCTGTTTCCCGCTGAAGAAGCGAGTACCTGATTCATATCAGTTAACAGTGCACTGGTACGAGTTCCAGCACCATTGGCAACACTCACGATAGAGTTAGCCAATTCTTCTGACAATGCATCCGTCGGCATAAAAGCACCTGAGCCAACTTTGACATCCATGACCAGCGCATCAAGCCCTGCGGCTAGCTTTTTCGACAAAATCGATGAGGTAATCATCGACATATTTTCAACCGTTGCTGTGACATCGCGTACGGCATAAATGCGTTTATCTGCTGGAGCAAGATCATGGCTCTGACCGATAATGGCGACACCAGCCTGCTGCGTCACTCGAGCAAAAGTGTCGCGATCAACCATGACGGTATAACCCGGTATTGCTTCCAATTTATCAAGAGTGCCACCAGTATGACCTAAACCACGACCAGAGATCATAGGTACATAACCACCACAAGCCGCCACCATAGGCCCTAGGATCAATGAAGTCACATCGCCAACCCCTCCTGTTGAATGTTTATCCAACACAGGGCCATCAAACTTCATATCACTCCAATCAATCACCATACCTGAGTCACGCATGGCACAAGTAAGTGCAATCCGCTCAGGCATAGTCATTTCTTGAAAATAGACAGCCATTGCAAAGGCCGCAATTTGGCTATCAGACACAGTTTGTGCCGCTACACCTTGAATGAAAAATTGAATTTCGTCATCCGTAAGAACGTCACCATCGCGCTTTTTACGGATAATTTCTTGAATCAAATACATGACTGTTCCTTAATCCACATGCTGTTATCAGCGGAGCATTACCAGCTCCGCTTTTATCTGGAATTAATAAGCAGTAGGGTCAGCTTTTTGATCAGAAACATCCAAGGTGTTTAATAAGTTAGTTAATAGGCTTGAAGCACCAAATCGATAGTGGCGACTATCAACCCAGTCACCGCCCAAAATATCATCAGCCATCGCTAGATATAGCGCTGCATCTTCAGCAGTGCGTACACCACCAGCTGGTTTAAAGCCCACTTTATCGGCCACCCCCATATCGCGAATCACTTCTAGCATCATGCGCGCTGAATCAGGGGTCGCATTCACTGGCACTTTACCCGTAGAGGTTTTAATGAAATCAGCCCCCGCTTCAATCGCAATTTTTGATGCTTGCTTAATCAGGGACTCTTCCTTTAATTCACCCGTTTCAATGATGACTTTAAGTAGCACATTCGCGCCACATGCCGCTTTACATTGCTTAACCAGTTCAAACCCACAAGTTTCATCACCTGCGATTAGAGTTCGGTATGGAAATACAACATCGACTTCATCCGCGCCGTACGCAACAGCAGCTCTGGTCTCAGCAACCGCAATATCAATATCGTCATTACCATGTGGAAAATTTGTCACAGTAGCAATACGAATCTCCGGTGTGCCTTGCTCTTTTAGCGTCTTCTTAGCAATAGGAATAAAGCGAGGATAAATACAAATTGCAGCAGTGTTACCTACAGGACTTTTGGCGTCATGACATAACTGAATCACTTTAGCGTCAGTATCGTCGTCATTTAGCGTCGTTAAATCCATTAGTTTTAGTGCACGTAAAGCTGCCGCTTTTAAATCGCTCATTTCTTTCTCCAATCAAAATATTCAAACGGTGTGATCCGTAAGGAAATAGAGCACACCAATGAACGGACTTGGTTCCTTGAAGACTCAGCAGAATACACTGCTAATCGCTATCCATAGCGCCGCACAGGACCCAGAGGTCATTCGGTAAAAATAACAAGAGCTATCATACGCTCTCATAGGGTTACATGTGTCACTGTGTTATCGCCAACCCTAGCCTGATTTACGTCAAATCCATAGTGAGGTCCTCAACGCAAACGGTTTGTATCTCAAAACCGAAGCCATACCAGCGATAATCACCCTCCCACAAAACAAAAAACCCCGCAGCAAGTGGCTTGCTACGGGGTTCGTATTAATGGCGTCTATAAATCTATAACTCAGATATTAGAGTGATAAGAAGAAGCCAGCGATGGTCGCAGCCATCAAGTTCGATAACGTACCAGCTGCTACAGCACGCATACCGAAACGAGCGATATCATGACGACGGTTAGGAGCCAAAGGACCTAAACCACCAAGTAGAATCGCTACAGAAGAAAGGTTCGCAAAACCACATAGAGCAAATGAGATAATTGCTTGTGTTTTTTCAGTCATCGGTAGACCCGTTGAAGCAACAACATGGTGAGCCGCATCTTTAACGTAAGGAACAAAATCTAGGTAAGCAACGAATTCGTTGACTACGATTTTTTGACCGATGAATGAACCAGCAATGTTAGCTTCGCTCCAAGGCACACCAATTAAGAATGCAACAGGCGAGAAAATCCAACCAAGAATCAATTGTAAAGATAGGTTACCGTAACCAAACCAATCACCCACACCGCCAAGGATACCGTTGACCAAAGCAATCAAACCTACGAATGCAAGAAGCATTGCGCCGATGTTTAGAGCAAGTTGTAAACCAGTTGCGGCACCGCTTGCTGCTGCATCGATCAAGTTAGCAGGTTTATCTTCTTGATCGGCAAGGCCTTCTTCTAAGATATTTTCATTTGGTTTTTCAGTTTCAGGCTTGATGATTTTTGCAAACAATAAACCACCAGGAGCCGCCATGAATGATGCTGCAACCAAGTATTCAAGTGGAACACCCATTGAAGAGTAACCAGCAAGAACACCACCAGCAACAGAAGCAAGACCGCCACACATTACAGCAAACAGCTCTGATTGAGTCATACGTGAAATAAACGGACGAACAACAAGAGGCGCTTCAGTTTGACCAACAAAGATGTTTGCCGCTGCTGAAAGTGATTCTGCACGAGAAGTACCTAATGCTTTTTGTAAGCCACCGCCAAGAATGCGTATAACCCACTGCATTACACCTAAATAGTACAATACCGAAATCAGCGCAGAGAAGAAGATAACCGTTGGAAGCACTTGGAATGCGAAGATGAAACCAATGCCATCAACAGAAAAGTTAACTAAGCTTCCAAATAAGAAGCTGATACCATCTTTACCGTAATCGATAACGTGTTGAACACCGGCTGAGAATCCAGCGAGCACGTCGCGACCCCATGGTACGTATAAAACGAAACCACCGATAATAAATTGGACGGCAAATGCACCACCCACCGTTCTAAAATTGATAGCTTTGCGGTTATCCGATAACAATACTGCAAAAGCAAGAATTGCTACCATACCGACTAGGCTCATAAACAGGCTCATAGTTTATGACTTCCTTACTGGTTAAATGTTGGCGTGTTTGGACACTGGATTAATTTCGGGGCGGATTATACGCACGACATAAGCAAAAGTAATGAGCTGCTCACGCTTTTATGAACAGATTTATTAACGTACATTTACAATTGAGACTTTTATCACATCATAAGTGCTAATTACACCAGCAAAACACCTCAAACAAACAAATAATTAACAATTATAAAACATAATATTCTTTAATCTAGCAACCGTTTGCGAGTATAAAATAGCAACCAATTTAATACCATTACCGACAAAATCTCGACTTTTACCTTACTTTTCTCATTCATTTTATTAATCCTACCAGAAGTAAAAGCGAGGCCTATATCACATAGGTTGGCACGGTATTTTCATAGCATCTCATGAAAATGATGATGTGGGTTAAGAAAAAGCAATGAGCATATGTCTTGATACGTGGTTAATTTTTCTGAGAAAAACTAGGTTCAAACCATTAAATATCAATACATTACATTGATTTATTTAGCTTAAAATCTGATTTAAAAGCCTCTTTTTTGTTTCACGAGGTTATATCGCACTTGCTCCGTGATGATTGCATCATGGAGGAATTGTGTTGCGCACTTTTTTGGGGAGTTCGCCTCAAATTAGTGCAAAAAAACGTTTGCACTGAGTTTAGTAAGCAATATCACAGCTTAAATTCGGTCCGGATCATAAAAAGTAAAATTCATTACATTTTCGCAACATAACGTCGAAAATTCCGGTGAAAATTTGGACCTTCTTGTGAAGTAATCCACTTTTTTTTTCTTAGCAAACGATAAACTGAGTCGCTATTTGTGTAGCTAATTTGACTCATTTTGTGCCTTATGATTCTGGTTTCTTGACCTTAATGATATGGCATCATTTAACTTTCCATGTGTTTTCAATAAGGATTGAAGACATAGACAGTGGCATTGCAACGTAGGGATTTCATTGTGAAAAAGTCCATTTTAAAACTCACCACTTTGGCGCTAGCCGTCACTTCTTGTCATGTTCTTGCAGCCGTAAAACCTGCAGTTATTTATGATACAACCGGTAAATTTGATAAATCGTTCAACGAAGCGGTTTACCAAAATGGTGTCAAACCAATGAATGCCGAAGGTAATAAAGTTCGTGAATTTGAACCACAAAACGAAGCTCAACGCGAACAAGGTTTACGTAAACTTGCAAGCCGCGGCTTTTCTCCAATTGTTGCTGTTGGCTTCAATATGGTATCCGCAGTGACTAAAGTGGCTGATGAATTTCCGAAAACACACTTTGTGGTATTAGACTCAACGATCAAAAAGCCCAATGTTCAATCGGTCGTATTTAAAGAGCACGAAGGTTCATTTCTAGTTGGTGCGATCGCGGCTAAATACTCGAAAACAGGTGTCGTGGGTTTTATCGGTGGTATGGATATCCCTCTGATTCGTAAATTCGAATGTGGTTACGAGCAAGGTGCAAAATACGTTAATCCTAAAATTACCGTATTACAAAACATGACCGGCTCTACTGGCGCAGCATTTAATGACCCAGCTAAAGGATCTGAATTGGCAAAAACTCAGTTCTCTAAGGGTGCTGATGTTATTTATGCAGCAGCAGGTGGTACAGGGCTAGGTGTTTACCAAGCTGCTGTCGATGCAGGTAAATATGCTATTGGTGTGGACTCAAACCAAAACCACCTTCATCCAGGAACAATGCTAACATCTATGGTGAAAAACGTAGGTCAAGCAGCATACAACAGCTGGCATGAAGACATGAATGGCACTTGGAAACCAGGCATCAAAGTTCTTGGTTTAGAAGACAATGCATTGAGTTATGCTGTTGATAAATACAATGAAAAACTTATCACTCCAGAACTCAAAAAATACATCGATGGTCTAAAAGCTGACATTATTGCAGGAAAAATCAAAGTACATGACTATACAGTGGACAACACTTGTAAATACTAAGCTTTTGATTTGAATAGATCTTACCTTACGCCGCTGTCTACAGCGGCGTTCTGCTATACACAATTTAACAAAAAGATAGCGAAGGTAAGTTACATCTTTTTTTCTTTGTTCAGGAAGTTATCTCGTGACTCAAGCTCAAAATTACGCAATCGAGCTGAAGAAAATTGATAAACGTTTTGGTGCAGTACACGCTAACAATAATATCGATTTACAAGTTCCTTCAGGTACCATTCACGGCATTATCGGAGAAAATGGTGCCGGTAAATCCACATTGATGAGCATTATTTACGGCTTCTATCAACCTGACTCAGGTGTCATGAAAGTCTCAGGTGCTCCATATCATCCAACCAATTCCCAAGAAGCCATTGCAGCAGGTATTGGTATGGTCCACCAGCACTTTATGTTAGTGGACACTTTCACTGCTTTGGAAAATATTGTTCTTGGTGCTGAATCAAGCTGGAAACTAACCGAAAGCTTGTCTTCTGCGCGTAAAAAATTGCAGAAGCTTGCCTCGACCTACGGATTAGAGGTGCCTCTAGATGAGCTAGTGGGCGATCTACCCGTTGGCATTCAACAACGTGTAGAGATCCTTAAAGCACTGTACCGTAATGCCAACATCCTCATTCTTGATGAACCAACAGGCGTACTGACTCCTCAAGAAGCTGATCACTTGTTTGCTATTTTGGATAAGCTACGTAGCCAAGGCACCACGGTTATCGTGATCACACATAAACTCCGCGAAGTCCTTGCGATTACGGATAATATTTCGGTAATGCGTCAAGGACAGATGGTTGAACATCTTGCGACCAATACAACCAATAAAGAAGAGTTAGCCGAGTTGATGGTGGGCCGTAAGGTTCGTTTAAAAGTCGATAAATCAGCGGCTAAACCAGCCCAGGAATTGGTCAAAGTACGTGATCTCAACTACGTTGACGAATCGGGTGTGACTCGCGTTAGCAACGTAAACTTTTCAATTCGAGCCGGTGAAGTTGTTGGTGTTGCTGGAGTGTCAGGTAACGGCCAGTCAGAACTATTAGCTCTTTTATCTGGAATGATGGCACCAAGCTCAGGTCACATTGATTTAAATGGAAACACAATTGATGCAGACCACACAACTAACCCGCTGAAGGTTCGGGCGATGGGTGTAGGACATATTCCCGAAGACCGTCACAAGCAAGGTCTAATCAATAAGTTTGATGCGAAAGAAGCCTATATTCTTGGTTACCACACCCAACCAAAATACAACAAAGGCTTACTACAAAATAAGAAAGCCATCGATAAATACTGCCTCGACAGTATGAACAAATGGGATGTGCGCCCTAATGACATCAATCTAAAAACAGCCAATTTCTCTGGTGGTAACCAGCAAAAGCTTGTCATTGCTCGTGAGATGGAAGAAAACCCTGATGTGTTACTCATCGGCCAACCAACGCGAGGGGTTGATATTGGTGCCATTGAATATATCCACCAGCAAATTATTGCCAGTCGCGATGCAGGAAAAGCCGTGCTTTTGGTTTCGGTAGAATTGGATGAAATCATAGCCCTCGCTGACCGTATTTTAGTCATGTTCGATGGCAAAATCGTGGGCGAAGTTTCCTGTGACCAAGCTGATGAGAAAACATTAGGCTTAATGATGGCGAACATCGTCCCTGATCATATTAAATCACACCAAGGAGAAAACGCATGAGCCAGGCAAAAGTTCCAGCTTGGGTAACCATTGGTGTACTCCCTGCACTTAACGTGCTAGTCGCTTTTATTATTTCAGCTTTTCTATTTATGTATATTGGCATCAGCCCCATTGATGCTATCAAAACCATGTGGACCGGTGCTTTTGGCTATTCGGACGGTTTCGGCTATACCCTTTACTACACCACTGGATTTATTTTTACCGGTTTAGCTGTTGCTGTCGCTTACCACGCAGGTCTATTCAATATTGGGGTTGAAGGCCAATCCTATATTGGTGGATTAGGCGTGGGGCTTGTCTGTTTATCCTTAGGTGATGTTGCTCCTTGGTATGTCGTTTTTCCTGTTGCTGTTATCGCAGGTGGTCTATTCGGTGCCGCTTGGGCATTAATTCCCGCCTATTTGCAGGCAAAACGCGGGTCACACATAGTCATCACCACCATCATGTTCAACTTTATAGCCTCATCGGTCATGGCCTACTTGTTGGTGCATACGCTAAAACCTGAAGGTTCAATGGCTACGGAAACTCGCGTTTTCGCTGAACAAAGTTGGCTGCCACAAATGCATCAAATTATGGCTTTCTTTGGGGTTGATATGGCGCAAAATCCACTGAATATCAGTTTTATTTTTGCGATTTTATGTTGTGTCTTCGTTTGGCTATTGATCTGGCATACCCGTTGGGGTTATGAAATTCGCTCAATCGGCTCTAATCCATCTGCAGCTTCGTATGCAGGGATCAATTACGTAAAGGTCGTTGTCATTACTATGTTGGTTTCCGGCATGCTGGCCGGTTTCTTTGGCGTCAACGTACTTCAAGGTGAACTGCACCAAGTAAAACTTAACTTTGTTGAAGGTTTTGGCTTTACAGGGATTGCAATTGCTTTAATGGGCCGTAACCACCCTGTGGGAGTATTCCTTGCGAGTTTGCTGTTTGGCTTCCTATACCAAGGAGGAGCCGAACTAAGCTTCGATTATGGTGTCGACCGTAACATCGTTGTCGTATTACAAGGATTGGTGATCCTTTTCTCTGGTGCTTTAGAGCACATGTTTAAACCTTCCTTAGAGCGCTTCTACTTACGTGTAATACACCGACTTGAGCGTCAATCTGCCAAAGGAGAAGCATAATGTTTGAGACTATAATTCAAATGCTCGACTCCACTGTACGTATGGCAACCCCACTGATTCTTGCCTCTTTGGCAGGTATGTTCAGTGAACGTTCCGGGGTCGTAAACATCGCGTTAGAAGGTAAACTCCTTGCAGCAGCATTTGCTGGCGCAGCAGTGGCTTACCTGTCAGGTTCTGCATGGCTTGGGCTTGGTGCCGGTATTTTAATCTCTATTTTACTATCGATGGTGCATGGTTTTGCATCCATCACTCACCGCGGAGACCAAGTTGTCAGTGGTATGGCCATTAATATTTTGGCTGCTGGTTTAACGGTCACTTTGGGGCGCTACTGGTTCCACCAAGGCGGACAAACACCGGCACTGTCTGGAGACGGTCGTTTTGCACCGATTCACCTGCCTGGCGCAGACGCCATTCATTCAATTCCATTCATTGGGCCTATCTACTCAGATCTTCTCAGTGGGCACTCATTGATTGAATACCTCGCGTTCGCTATGGTGCCACTTTCTTGGTTTATTCTATTTAGAACTCGTTTTGGCTTGCGTCTACGAGCAGTGGGAGAATCGCCATCAGCCGTGGATACCGCGGGCATTTCTGTCGTACGAATGCGTTACAGCGCCTTGGTCATTTGTGGCATTTTAGTCGGTATGGGTGGCGTATATTTATCGGTAGGACAAACCGCGCAGTTCATCCCTAATATGAGTGCGGGCAAGGGCTACATGGCTCTAGCTGCATTGATTTTCGGTAAATGGAAACCTAAAAATGCCATGTTTGCCTGTTTACTATTTGGCTTTTTAGATGCATTAGCCATTCGTCTGCAAGGGGTAACCGTTGACGGGTTCACCATCCCGGTTCAAGCGATTGAAGCTCTACCGTATGTGCTAACCGTATTCTTACTTGCTGGATTTATCGGTAAGGCAATCGCACCTAAATCAGTGGGTGTACCTTACACCAAAGAGCGTGAATAACGACAACGCTATACTTTAAGGGCTGCAATCGCAGCCCTTTTTGTCAGTCTCTATTTACGCAAATGGAACAACGATAAACTATTTTGCCAGAGCTGCTGCTCAAGCATACTCGGCTCATCACCTCGTAGGTCGGCTAACGTCGTCAGCACAATAGGCAAACGCGCTGGAGTATTAGGCTGACCTTGAAATCCATTGAGCGGCATATCTGGCGCATCGGTTTCTAGAACTAATGCGTCAATGGGCAAAGCTGCAATCGCTGTACGCGTTTTATTGGCTCGAGGGTAAGTAATACTTCCCCCTACCCCAATTTTAAACCCCATATCAATAAACTGACGCGCTTGCTGCTCACTACCAGTAAAACCATGTAATACACCACCTAAATTAAAATGATGCTGCTTCAATAGCTGCAATATGCGGTGATGCGTTTTGCGACTGTGTAATACTATCGGCAAATGATGCTCTAGCGCTAAGCCAATTTGGGCAACAAAAACCCTTTCCTGAACCTCTTGCGAAACAGAAATCATCGCATCTAGGCCACACTCCCCAACGGCAACAACCTGGCGAGTCTTTTTATTCAATTGTTCAGATAGTGTTTGTAAATCCAAGGTAGGTACTTCATCAGATAAAAAATAGGGATGAAGACCCAAAGCATAGAAAATATTCTGAGGATATTGCTGAGCAAGGTTTTTAACTAAAGACCAGCTAGAACGAGTGGTCGTTGGGACCATAAATCGCTCCACACCGGTCTCTAAAGAGACCTTAATCGTCTCTTTATGCGGCTGCAGTGCAGCAAAGTCTAAATGACAGTGAGTATCAAATAGTGCCAATGATTATTGCTCTTCGCGTTTAAACACTAGCTCTGTTGCCGTTGATTCGGCAGGAACATAGTAATAACCCGCAGTATCAAAATTTTGCAACTCTTGCACTGATTCAATTTTGTTTTCGATAATGTAGCGAGCCATCATACCGCGCGCTTTTTTCGCATAAAAACTGATGACCTTATATTGCCCATTTTTACAATCTTTAAATACAGGCGTTACTACATCTCCTGCCACAGCTTTAGGTTTTACCGCCTTAAAATATTCGTTAGAAGCCAGATTAATTAGTACTTCCTCATCTTGTTCTTTTAAGGTCTGGTTAATTTTATCAGTGATGATATTTCCCCAGAACTGATACAAGTTTGTGCCTCTAGGATTGGCTAATTTAGTCCCCATTTCCAAACGATATGGCTGCATTAAATCCAATGGTTTGAGTAAACCATACAGCCCAGATAACATGCGCAGATGATTTTGCGCATACTCAAGATCGTCTTCACTTAACGATTCGGCATCAAGACCTGTATACACATCGCCTTTAAAAGCGAAAATAGCTTGGCGAGAATTGTCGAAATCAAACTGAGTGCTCCACTGAGCAAAACGAGCCACATTGAGCCCCGCGATCTTGTCGCTTACCTTCATTAATTGAGCAATGTCTTGCGGTGAAAGCTTTTTGCACACATCAATCAGTTCTGCAGAGTGTTCGATAAATTCAGGCAAAGTATGACGCTCCGTTGGTAATGGCGAGTCATAATCTAATGTCTTAGCGGGTGAAACGACAATCAGCATAACAGGTATCCTAAAGTTATTAGTTGAGCATATTTTTGTATCCAAGTGACTGACATTTTAGTTACCTAAAAGCCCAAGTAACTTGGTTTATGTTTTATCTAGAATACAAAAAAAGCCATGCACTGTCTGCATGGCTTTTTCTATCTTTGCTATGGGCTTAACCAATCATAGCAAGATACGTAATACTAAAAAGAACTACGCTTTTTTATTTTGATCCCAAATACCTTCTTCAAGCTGTGCTTTTAGCTCTGGGTAATCGTTCACATCGAAAGTAGGCAATTTACCTGCTTTTAACTGCTGGTTGTAATCTTTGGTCAGCTTAACCACGATTCCGGACAACAATATAATCGCAACTAAGTTAACAATCGCCATTAGTCCCATAGAAACATCAGCCATTGACCATACCGTTGGTAAGTTCGCCAATGAACCAAACATAACCATACCTAGGAAGATGATACGGAACAGAATCAATCCTTTCTTATTACGTTGCTCTAAGAAGATAAGGTTCGTTTCAGCATATGAGTAGTTTGCAATAATTGAAGTAAATGCAAAGAAGAAGATAGCCAATGCGATAAAGGTTCCGCCCCAGCCACCGACTTGTGCGCTTAATGCGCGTTGAGTCAGTTCAATACCTGTTATTTCGCTGTGTGGTACATACTCACCAGACATCAAGATAATCGCCACTGTTGCTGAACAGATAACGATAGTATCGGTAAATACACCAAGCATCTGTACATAACCTTGAGAAGCCGGGTGTGGTGGGTAAGGTGTTGCTGTTGCCGCCGCGTTTGGCGCAGAACCCATACCACCTTCGTTTGAGAACAAACCACGTTTTACACCGTTGATCATTGCTTGAGCAATGGCGTAACCCACACCACCAGCGGCAGCTTGTTGGAAACCAAAAGCACTCTTAATAATCAGAGCAATAATGTCTGGTAGTTTCTCAATGTTAGAGAACATCACAAACAGAGCGATAGCTAAATAAGCCAGCGCCATGAATGGAACGATAATCTCTGCTGTGCGAGCAATTTTACGAATACCGCCAAAGATAACGAAACCCGCTAGGATAACGATACCGATACCGATGAACTTCTCATCAATATGGAATGCAGTGTGAATCGCATTGGTAATAGAGTTTGCTTGAACTGCGTTGAAAACAAGACCAAATGCGATCAGTAGAAAGATAGAGAAGATAACCCCCATCCAACGCATACCTAAGCCTTTTTCCATATAGTAAGCAGGACCGCCACGGAATGCGCCTGACTTATCGCGAGTTTTGTATAACTGAGCAAGCGTACTTTCAGCATATGCCGTAGCCATGCCCAGCATTGCAGTTACCCACATCCAAAAAATAGCACCAGGGCCACCCGCAGTTAATGCAACGGCAACGCCAGCCATATTACCAGTACCGACACGCGCAGCTAGGCTTGTACAAAGCGCTTGAAAAGATGAGATGCCTGAGCTGTCGTCTTTGCGGCTGTTCTTCAATACAGAGAACATGTGCCCAAAATGGCGAACTTGGATAAAACCAAGACGTATGGTGAAATAAATACCAACACCAACAAGTAAATATACAAGAATCGACCCCCAAAGCAGGTCGTTCAATAAATTAATTAAATCTGTCACAAGGAACCTCTCGTAGAGTTTTGACTAGTGCTCCGATGTAAAAAATCTGAGCATATCAAACGTACTTCGCACAAGGCGATTGTAGGAAGTTAAGCACGTACGTTTAGTTGTCCTAAGGCAGATGAATCCTTTCATTAATATCCAGCACATAGATTGACGGCGGGATAATGCAGACTCGAAGCGAAAAAATCAATAGCAAATCATATGCATAAAGATGTTATTTTTTACTATATAATCACCTAATATTAACAGTTCATTAGTCATTAGACGCACAAATAAGAAACATAAACCCACAAAACACGCAACATACTAGTATAAAATATCACCACATAGAGTAATCCATTACAAANTGTTACACTAAAAATGGATAATTTTTTAGATAAAAAATTTAAAAAAAGCGCGTTTGAACAAAAAACAAACAGGAATAAAAATTAGCTCTATTTTCTCAACAGTAATTTAACAAGCAGTTTTTTATCATTTAATCGTTTGCGTCATTTAATTGATGCTTTTTTAACCACCACTAAAGTGGTAAAAATGTGAATCTGACTCCAAATAACAAAAAACTTTAATTATAGCGTAACAAATGAGAAACAAATCATAGATACGCTCGCTGTTGCGTGGTAAATAAATCCACTCAAGGATTGAAGTACTTTGGCATTTATTAATGAACAACCACTCAGATGAGGCTTGCTTATGGATGATATGCATTTAGTGGAACTGTTAGAAAACGAAATTAATAAAATTCGCGCTGCCCGTGCAGCCAAACCGGGTAAAAGAATGTGGAGAGAAATCGAAGCGCTAAGGGACAAACGACAGCTAGAGAGGGAACTAATGGAAATGGATGCCTGCTTAGATATTAGTGACATTCAACAAATTTAGAATTAGTAAAAAAGAGGCATCCAAGTGATGCCTCTTTTATTTACGATGACTTAAATTAATGGTACTCAAGATCAGTGGCTCTGACTAACTGGGCTATCTGTTTATAACGGTCTGCGATCGTCTCACCAAACAAAGGATCCGATTCATTTTGACTCCACATCGATTCAACAGTCTGCCAATCTTCTGCTGAAAAGGTCTGATTAATCTTTGGTAGCACCGATTGTTCTTCTAAATCCAGATGCTGTTTCTGAGCCACAATAAACCCTTCTAATTGTTTGAGAAAAACATCTTGAGGCACAATCGCATCTTGAAGGATCATCTCAACTAAATTAAGAAACTCGTGAGTTTTCTCGGCTAAAGAGAGATGCTCTTTCTCCAAATTCGCCATGTTTTCATCTACACCGTATTTATCAATGTAATAACGATAAATAATGTCCTCTTTAGGGTGGTGTATTGCTTCTGAATGCGTCGCTAAGTAATCAACGATCTCTTTTACCAGACTATAGCTAATTCCTTGCTCTGCTCGTAACTCTTCAAATTTATGGCGTAGAATAGCGAGTAATCGAACCATATAACCATGTTCACGTCTAATCCGCTCAATCATCATAGTGCCGCTCCTTATATGCCCAAATGACCTCATAGGGGAAACAACCTGCATACCGCTATAACTTAATTATCACTACAACTAATAGAAGTGTAACCTCTGTTAGGCAATGTCACTTGGGTATATATCTACTTTAAGTGTATAAAACTCACTTTGTAGACACTTTGACTACGGTCGAATATTTAATATCAACCATAATCATTATCCCCAAGTAACCTCAAGACGCTGTTTCAGCGAGGATGTATTCGCTCTTAGGCAAGACACTGATTTGAAGACATAGTGATACTATGTTGAAAGTAACACGGATTAATTAAGTCTCAATCGCTAACTAAATAGTTGGCGGGGTATGTTCTAGCTGCCAATCAATAGGCGACTTACCTTGCTGCTCAAGCAGTTGATTAGCCTGTGAGAAATGGTGGCAACCAAAGAACCCGCGATGAGCAGAAAGAGGCGAAGGGTGCGGTGCTTTTAGTACATAATGGCGATGAGTATCAATCATGCTGCCTTTTTTCTGTGCATGAGCCCCCCATAATAGAAACACAATGCCCTCTCCATGTTGATTTAAGGCATCAATCACTCTATCTGTAAAACGTTCCCATCCTGTCTTAGAGTGCGAGTGCGCCTTCCCTTGTTCAACAGTGAGAACAGTGTTAAGCATCAGCACTCCCTGTTTCGCCCAACTCTCTAAATAGCCGTGAGAAGGGATTTGAAACCCTGGGATATCTTGAGCTAACTCTTTATAAATATTGACTAATGAAGGTGGTGTTTTAACACCAGGAAGAACAGAAAAACATAGGCCATGTGCTTGGTTTGGACCATGGTATGGGTCTTGGCCGAGCATCACGACTTTAACTTGATTAAATTCGGTAAAGCGAAAGGCATTAAAGACATCATGCGTGGATGGGTAAATAACTTTTCCAGCTTGACGTTCTGAATCTACAAATTGCAGGGTTTGACGGAAATAATCTTGCTCTTTTTCGGCACCAATCACGTCATGCCAGGTAAATGACTGAGTCATAAAAGATCCTTAATTCTCAACTAATCAGGGTATTGTATACCTAATTGAGGTCAAGATGCAGAAAGCAATCTCTTAATAACTCAGTCTATTCCATAGCGCATTATTTAGATGCACGCTGAGGTGATCGATGATGCCCTTGCCCATTCACATGACGATTGGGTACAGGCATACGATGAGCATAACTCTGTGGGCGAGAAGCCATCATTCTTGGTGTGGTATGTGACATTGTGAATTCCTCCATTACAACTACGTCATAATAACTTATGAAAAAAAGATGCCACATTGAACGATCATCACAAAAAAATTACGCCTCTTGGTGAAAACGACGTAATGTTGCAATTTCTTGGTGCCAAATATCGGGATTGATTGTTTCTAAAATCAGAGGGATATGATCAAAACGAGGATCCTTAGCGATATATTCAAAACAAGACCAGCCAATGGTTCCTTCCCCTAAAGAGTGATGGCGGTCAACGCGACTACCGCATTCATTTTTTGAATCATTAATATGCATTGCCCTTAAATAGTGCATCCCTACCACTTTATCAAACTCTGCAAACGTTGCTTCGCAAGCTTCGGTTGAGGTTAAATCGTATCCAGCCGCAAAGGTATGGCAAGTATCAATACATACTCCAACTCGAGATTTATCTTTTACTTGTTCAATAATTTCAGCAAGATGCTCAAACCTCCAACCTAAATTACTTCCCTGCCCCGCGGTGTTTTCTATCACAGCGATAACATTGGGCACCGCTTCGTGAGCTAAATTGATTGATTCAGCTATCTTACTCAGACACTCAGATTCAGATATCTGTTTTAAATGACTTCCAGGATGGAAATTCAATAGCTTAAGTCCAAGTTCGTGGCAACGTTCCATCTCATCGATAAACGCTGCGCGCGATTTTGCGAGCTTTTCGTCGTCAGGTGCACCTAAATTGATCAGGTATGAGTCATGCGGCAAGATTTGATCAGCAGAGTAGCCTAAAGCGACACATAAACGCTTAAAGTTTGCCACCACTTTATCATCCAGCGGTTTGGCAACCCACTGCCGTTGATTTTTGGTGAACAAGGCAAAAGCATTGGCACCGATTTCCTTAGCTCGTTTAGGTGCCTGATCCACCCCACCCGCAGCCGAGACATGTGCTCCGATGAATTTCTTGTTAAATGCCAAGTTAGAATTTGTCATTAAATCACTTTTCACTTTCAGTTTTACACTCTAACAGATTGATATTATGCAAAGTGAGCATATTAAAAAACATAAAATGTAGTAAATTTACAACATTTAACCAATACAACTATTTTTTAATTCATCAAATATACTGTTAGTTCGTTATTTTTATTAATCTTATTGATTCAAATCAAGAAAATAACCTCTAAAAAAACATGGATAATTGTTGTTATTTGACTTAAATCAATACTATAATTGTGGTCATTAGGTATACAATACCAAGCTCGACAAAAGAATTGAAATTTAACACCAACAAACACCACATTAAGTGGTTTAGGAGATTGTGATGATCCAAGGTATTCAAATTACTAAAGCAGCTAACGACGCACTACTAAACTCTATTTGGTTAATCAACAACGAAACTAACGAAGCTCGTTGTGTTGCTGCATTAAATGGTTTCGAAGCGGATCAAGTTGTTCCTGTTAGCGATCTAGGTGAATACGAAGGCCGTGAAGTTGCAGTTAAAGCCGCTCCACTTGTTGAAGGTGGCCAACACCTAAACGTTAACGTTTTACACCGTGAAACTCTACTAGACGCTATCGATCACCCAGAAAAATACCCTCAATTAACTATCCGTGTATCTGGTTACGCAGTGCGTTTTAACTCATTGACTCCAGAACAACAACGTGACGTTATCTCACGTACTTTCACTGAATCTATGTAATATAGCGTCAGTCAATCGGGATAGTTTATCCGGTTACAAATAAAAAAGCGGTGCCCTAGGGCATCGCTTTTCATTTGTATAGACAATAAAAGTTGTATCGAAGATAGAGGCGGCGCAAGCACCGCCCTATAACCATTAAGCTTGCTGTACTTTAATCAGTAACTCACGCAATTTCGCAAAATCGTTGTCAAAGTTTAGAGACAATAGATCCATCGCAGCATGCTTCGCTAAAGGTGCAGGAAGTTCGATATCAGAACCTAAGATATCATCGACAACTTCTTTAAATTTAGCTGGGTGAGCAGTACACAAGAACAGACCTGTTTCGTCTGCTTGACGCTGCTCTTCTAATACGCGATAAGCAATGGAACCATGTGGTTCGCATAAGTAACCTAACTCATTCAGGTCGCGTACTGATTCAGCAGCTTGTGCATCCTCAACCACAGCACCTTTACCTAATGTTTCCAATCCCCATCCTTGAACTTTGCATAGTTCTTCAATACGCGGCCAGTTATTAGGTTGGCTCACGTCCATTGCGTTAGATGTGGTTGCAACAGTTGGTTTTGGATCCCACTTACCTGTTTGAAGATAACGAGGCACAGTATCATTCGCGTTGGTCGCCGCGATAAAGCGCTTAACTGGTAGACCAAGCGCTTTCGCCAATAGGCCTGCGGTTAAGTTACCAAAGTTACCGCTTGGCACTGAGATTACTAGATTTTCACGCTCAGCTTTGCTCATTTGAGCAGCAGCTTCAAAGTAATAACAGATCTGTGCCATTAAACGGCTAATATTAATTGAGTTAGCCGAGTTTAGACCGACTTGCTCACGCAATTCAGCATCATCAAATGCGTGTTTAACCAAAGTTTGGCAAGCATCAAAGTCTGCGTTAACCGCGACTGTGTGAATATTTTTACCGAGAGTACAGAATAACTTTTCTTGTAGAGGGCTAATTTTGCCTTTCGGGTACAAAATCACGACGTTGATATTTTCCATACCATAGAAAGCATGCGCGACTGCAGCACCTGTATCACCAGACGTTGCCGTCAAAATAGTGATTTTGCCACCATCAGAAACAGCAGCTAGTGATTGAGCCATAAAACGGCCACCAAAGTCTTTAAACGCTAACGTCGGGCCATGGAATAACTCTAACGCATAAACTCCATCTTTAACCTGTTTAATTGGCGCTGGGAATTGAAAAGCGTTGTTTACTAATTCATAAACCTTTTCTGCGGGTAGTTCATCACCAATTAATGCAGATAAAATTTTTGCACTGCGTGGCACAAAGTCTTCAGCTAATAAAGCATCGATATCATCGAACTTCGGTAACTCAGATGGAAAAAATAGACCTTGGTTTCGACCTAACCCTTGGCGTACGGCTTGACCAAAGGAAACTTGTTCATCATTTTCTTTTATATTGTAAAGCTTCATAGCTCACTTCCTGTCACTTTCGAACCTTGTTTGTCTAAACGACAAATATGCACAAAACCTTCTTCATTTTGTACGTAGTTTTGTTCAAGCCAACGTGCAACACGTTCGGCAACTTCTTTTTCTTTACATACACTAAACAGCGTAGGGCCACTACCAGAAATACCGGTTGCTAACGCACCTGCTGATAATGCATATTTTCTTGCTTGTGCAAAACCTGGCAGTAGTTTTTCACGATAGGGTTCAGCCACGACATCTTTGATCATTTTGGCAGCTAAATCACCTTGCCCACTATGACAAGCATGGACGAAACCTGCAAGATAACGACCGTGGGCAATAATGTCTTGGCGGCGATATTGAGCAGGTAGAATGGCGCGAGCTTCTGCTGTAGAGACTTTGATCCCGGGATAAGCCATCACCCAAAACCAATCATCAAAACAAGGGATTTCTTGGCTAATAATATCCAGCTCTTCCACCATCAATTGAACACCGCCCAAATAACAAGGAGCAACATTATCGTAGTGGACACCACCAGAGATTTTACCTTCCATCTCACCCATTAAGGCTAAAAGTTCTGTCTCATTTAATGGCTGACCGTGAAAACGGTTTAGCGCATCAAGAGCAGCAACGATTGAACAAGCACTAGAGCCCAAACCTGAACCGATTGGCATGTTCTTCTCTAATGTCATCGCCACATTTTTTAGCGGTAACTGTTTTTTCGCTAACTCACGCCCGAACACCTGCCAACAATCGTAAACGATGTTCTCTTTAGGTTCTGATGGCAACTTAGACACAAAGTGCCCCGCAGTTGCCAAGCTGAACGGTTGGTCGCCTAGTTTTACTTCTACTCTATCACCAAGCAGTGTGCCATCAATTGGAGACACAGCCGCCCCCAACACGTCAAAACCGACGCTGACATTACCAATAGAAGCTGGGGCGTAAACGACAACGCCCATGTCATCAGAACTCATGTGGATTAAACCCCTAATTTCCAGCCTAGTGTTCGCATCACGTCAGAGAAGACACCAGCAGCTGTTACTTCAGTACCGGCACCATATCCGCGCAGCACTAATGGAATTGGTTGGTAATAACGACTATAGAATGCCAGTGCGTTTTCACCCTCTTTTACTTTGTACATTGGATCATTTTCATCGACCATCGCGATACGCACTCGACATTGGCCATCAGCAATCTCACCAACGTAACGTAACACTTTGCCTTGAGCAGACGCTTCATTAAACAGCTGAGTAAAGTATTCATCAGCTTGAGGCAGACGCTCGATAAACTCAGCAACACTGCCACTATCATCAAAGCCTGGTGGTAGTGCTTGTTCAACTTTTACATCACTAAGCTCTAACTTCATGCCACTTTCACGAGCAAGAATAAGCAGTTTACGCGCAACATCCATCCCGGAAAGGTCATCACGAGGATCAGGTTCCGTAAACCCTTTTTCCTTTGCAAGTAGTGTTGCTTGGCTCAATGTTAATCCTTCGTCTAACTTACCAAAAATAAAGGATAAAGACCCTGAAAGAATACCATTAAATTGTTCTAACTCATCCCCAGCAGCAATAAGGTTCTGTAAGTTCTCAATGACAGGTAAGCCAGCCCCAACTGTTGTTTCATACATTAACTTACGGCGAGAGTGACGCGCCACTTCACGCAACTGCTGATAGTAAGCCATGCTAGCGGTATTTGCCTTTTTGTTGGGAGTCACAACATGGAAACCCGCCGCTAAGAAATCAGCGTATTGTTTAGCAATCTCGTCACTAGAAGTACAATCCACCAGCACTGGGTTGATAATATGGTTACGTTGAACCAATGCAATCAAACGAGCAAGACTGAACTCTTCCGTCACGCTATCCATGCGATCCCGCCAATTATCGAGTGGTAACCCCTCACTATCGAGCAACAAGCCTTTACTGTTAGCTAAACCGCACACTCGTAAAATGGTCCCTTTCGTCGCCAATTTTTCCTGCTGACGATGAATTTGATCGACCAATTCGCCACCGACACCGCCAACACCGACAACAAAAACATCGAGGTAATGCTTAGAATTGAAGAAGTTTTCGTGACAAGTCTTAATCGCCTCTGAAATTTTTCCTTCAGGAATAACCGCAGAGATTGCTCGTTCGGAAGAGCCTTGAGCAATAGCAATGATATTAACGTGAACTTCAGCTAACGAAGTAAAGAATTGGGAAGCGATTCCGCAAGAAGTACGCATACCATCACCCACTAAACTGATGATAGCTAAGTCATCCATAAACTCGACCGGTTCTAATAGACCATCTTTCAGCTCCAATTCAAACTCATCAGAGAGAGCCAATTGTGCTTGAGCTTTATTATCAGCTTCAATACAAAAGCTGATGCTGTATTCAGAAGAAGATTGCGTAATCAGTACAATCGACACCCCATGGGAAGACATAGTGCCGAAAACACGGCTAGCCATGCCCACCATTCCTTTCATACCAGGGCCTGAAACATTTACCATGGTTAAATTACTTAACGTGGTAATGCCTTTAATTTCTAGCTCATCTTCGCCTGTATCTTGACCGATTAATGTGCCTGCACCTTGAGGATTAAAACTGTTTTTAATGAGGCAAGGAATTTGGAACTGGGCAATAGGAGCAATCGTCTTAGGGTGCATAACCGAAGCGCCAAAGTAAGAGAGTTCCATCGCTTCTTGATAACTAAGCGATTTCAATAAGCGGGCGTCTTTCACTAAGCGAGGGTCACAGTTGTAGACGCCATCAACGTCGGTCCAGATTTCACAACAATCGGCACGTAAACACGCCGCTAACACAGCAGCAGAATAATCCGAACCATTGCGGCCTAAACAGACTAGCTCACCTTTTTTATTACCCGCAGTAAAACCAGGCATGATATGCACATGATCATCAGCTAATGGATGTTGACGGAAATTGTTGGTTGACGCTTCCACATCAACCATGGCTTCCAGGTATTCCCCTTGCGCACTCAGATATTTCACAGGGTCAATCAGATCAGCTTTTAGCCCTTTAGCTTCCATCACAGCTTTCATAAGCTGAATAGAAACTCGTTCCCCTTTACTAATAATGCGAGCATTAACATTATCAGGACACATACTAAGCAGCGTAATACCATGTACAAATTCACGTAATTTGGACATAGACTGACGAACCTGCTTATCAAATTCATTACCTTCTATGTTTGGCAATACGGCTTTAATGTCGTTAAACAGAGTATGAAATGCTGTTTCGAGCTGTTCTACTTGTAATTCAGCTTCACCGTGGCGCATTGCACTTTCAATAATGGCAACAAGCTTGTTTGTTGTTTTTCCTGGTGCCGACAGCACTACAGCCACTTCTTCTTGCTTGGCATTATTGGCGATGATGTCAGCCGCTCTTAGAAAACGATCTGCATCCGCTAACGATGAGCCTCCAAACTTTAATACTCGCATCCCTTCCCTCCGAGAAGATAAAAATAGGTATAAAAAAAGGCCTGTATCGTTGGGATACAGGCCTTTTTTTGTGAAATTTTACGCTCAGCAGCCTGCCCCAACATGCGTAATGTCGGTAATAATAATGGTGGTGGTCATTACTACTTGGCTGATGGATAACATTGTCGTTCTTGCGTATTTATGTGTTTGCGTGACCATACGTTTACCTTATTTCACTATCAGCCGTCAATTAAAAATTGATTTTTTTTCTTCTTACTTGGCATATGCACTTAAAATGATAGCAATACCTATATAATCCGACAAAAAATACCATTATGGCAATATATTATCCGTTTTTACCCGCTGCGCTTATCGAACAATAAATAAGCAAAATGTCGTATCTATGCTTTACTTATAACCAGACAAGGTAGTTTAAAATGACACTAGTTTCATTTGATTGGATTGTTATTTAATCAATATTTAGGATTCATTCAGGGAGGACGTTATGGTGAAATTACGGCTTATCGTATGTTCCATACTATTGGTGCCTTCCGTCTGTCTAGCTGCAGATTTTTTACCATTAGATAGCGTAACCTCACCTGCCACTTCACTATTTTTTTCAAGTGAGCAAAACGGCAGTCAAGTAGACAGTTGGACATTGAACAGCGGCTATCGATATTCCATTGATCCAAACTGGCATATCTTTGTTGGTACGCGATTAGACAGTCACCCCACGCAAATAAGTAACGGCGTAATGAGTGGTATAAGCTACCAATATAATGATAAATTGCTGCTCAGCAGCACCTTACACTCTGTCGTCAATACCTATTCTTCAGGAGTGGCTGCTCATGACGACAACAGTGATGACTTATCCGCAGAGTTATCGAGCCAATACAGATTTAATGATCAACTAGACATGCATGCCACGCTTGGTTACCAAGGGTGGCAGCAAGATGTTCAGGTAGGGATAGGATTTCGTTTTTAATCGAAAGTCAGATCTAATTCGGTTGGAGATACCAACATACCGTTCCAATCTGAATAAATATAATCACCAGGTAAGATGATTTGATTCATCATGGTCAGTTTAACGTTGATCTCACCAGCATTACGCTTTTCTGTTTTTATCGGGCAAGTACCTAATGCTTTAATCCCTAAATCCATTTCAGACATGGCAACGACATCTCTTACCGCGCCATAGATAATGACGCCTTCCCAATCGTTTTCAATCGCTGAAATAGCAATTTGATCGCCCATTAAAGCGCGTTGACACGACCCATGACCATCAACAACCAGCACTTTTCCTTTACCATTTTGTGCCAAGACTTCTTTTACTTTGGAATTATCATGGTAGCAACGTACCGTTACAACCTCCCCCCAAAAACAGAAGCGTTGCCCAAAATTTTGTAACGGAAGATCCAGCAAACTGACTTGCGAACCATATTTATCACTAATATCTGGCGTTAAATCTCTCATCGTTCCTCCATGATTTTTATGTCTCCAATTCGCAAAGTGCGTCTTGGCGATACCTAAACGTGATCGAATTTATATCCCAGAAAATACGGACATTAACAAAGATAGACTCTTTGTAGATTTGATACTCGATTAGAACTCAAGGCTAGATACTTACCAGAGGTGGCCTAGGTATCGGGTGTAGAATCCAAATTATTTCAAGGTATTCTTCATTATCCTCAGAAATCGTTTGGTAACTTATTTTAATTTTTCTTCTAATGACCCTAATTGTACGACGTGTGAATCGACACAAGAGTACAAATAAAGTGCACCATTTCTAACAAAATAAATGGCGTTTTGTTTAAAAGTGAGAGCTAGGTCTAATGCTGCTTCAAGTGGCATTGCAACCGCAAAACTCTCTTCGAACCATTGAAAATCTGGGTCGCCAACCACAACACTTACCCAATCATAATCGTTTAGTTTGAGCTGTAAACGATGATTGTTTAAGCAATTCTCATTATGTGACAACCTTTCGCTTCCGGGGTTCCAAGCTGTGATCACAGCATAACATTCAGCATTAATTACCGCTTTGAAGTCAAACCTTACTGATGAATAAGCTTGCCAAAGATGTGAATTAATTTGCATAAAAACTCCTGAGTCACATCAATTTACATTTGATTACGACTGTTAATAACGCTTACATTACAACTCTTGATGTAAATCAACAAAGTGCTTGGAATTAACATTTGGTCGTTGTTAGCATGCTGTTAACATTATAGAATCCGCTTCATAGACTAGTGGAACCAGTAACTAAGAGGAGACTTTAGTAATCATTAATGTCTAAGGATGGCGGGCAATTACAACTAGTATTTCGTTAAAAATACATAGCTTTATGATCAACATAACATTACATGTATGTTATATTTTTGCCTAGTATGAGTTCTATTAGCACAGTTTTTTCACAATTTTAGGTAACGCCAATGCAAACCCCGCAGATTCTTATTGTTGAAGACGAGCAGGTGACTCGTAACACTCTAAAGAGTATTTTTGAAGCAGAGGGATACGCTGTTTTTGAGGCAAGTAACGGTGAAGACATGCACAGCGTATTGTCTGAACAACCGATCAACCTGGTCATTATGGATATTAATCTACCAGGTAAAAACGGCCTTCTGCTCGCGCGTGAATTACGCGAACAAGCTAACGTAGCTCTTATGTTCTTAACTGGTCGCGATAATGAAGTGGATAAAATTCTAGGGCTAGAAATTGGTGCGGATGATTACATTACCAAACCATTTAACCCACGAGAATTGACCATTCGTGCTCGTAACCTACTCAGTCGTTCAATGAACGCTAATGCGTCACAAGAAGAAAAACGCTCTGTTGAAAAATACGAATTCAATGGTTGGGTTCTTGATATCAACAGCCGTTCTTTGGTTAGTCCAAGTGGTGATGGCTATAAGCTTCCTCGTTCTGAATTCCGTGCCTTGCTTCACTTCTGTGAAAACCCGGGCAAAATTCAAACTCGTGCCGATTTATTGAAGAAAATGACCGGTCGTGAGCTTAAACCACATGATCGTACGGTTGACGTTACCATTCGTCGTATTCGTAAACACTTTGAATCTGTTTCAGGTACACCTGAAATTATTGCAACGATTCACGGTGAAGGCTACCGCTTCTGTGGTGACTTAGAAAACAACTAAGTAAAGTAACTCGCAAAAATATTGCAGAGTGTACGATGGATTAAAAAGCCCCAGCTCAAACTGAACTGGGGCTTTTATTTTTACATCAGTGAATACGATTATCTTCTGAAGAAGAGATTAGTATACTTTGTCAATCGAGACATTGTGCTCAACTAACCATGCATTTTTTCCATCATTAGATAATTCAAGTGCCACTGAAACAGGTTTATCAACGTTCACTTCAATGGATGACTGAAATACGACTTCCCAAACATCTTCACTTTGAGTACGTAGCTCAACATTATCACCATCAATGGTCCAGACTTGATCCCCTTGCTTAATCACTAATTGATTTACGTTGAGATCAGCCGGCAGTTCACCCGATGTTTCTAGTGTTAATGTGCCATTTAGGCTCTGAGTCTCTGCGCCCTGTACTTTAGGCAGTTGATCAGTCCAAAGGTTACTTTTGAGTTGAATATCGATTTGCGCCAATACTGCTAAACTACCTTGCTTCCAATTTACATTGGGAGAAAAAGCACAGGCGGTCAAAGCTGACATCAAAGCGATGAGTACGAATTTTTTCATATTACTTCCTTTGCGCTAACCACTGTTTAAGAACTTGAATATCCGATTGATATTCATTTTTAATTTCATCCACCCAATCGGTGATATTTTCCCACCAAGCGGGAGCGTCCGGTGTTTGTGCTTTCTGCGCAATACCTTGGATACGTTTTAGACCAATCGAACCTGCAGCCCCTTTAATCTTGTGAGCTTCAGAGGCAATACCTGCCTGATCTTTGGCCACCATATTCGAATCTAACACTTCAATATACGATGGCATCATTTGTTCAAATAGCTCAATACTGTCGACCACAGGCTGCGCACCAACAATGCTGACATATGACTCTAACATATCCACATCCAGAAGCCTTAAATAAACTTCATCTGTCATATTGGATTGGCTCGGGGCTTGTTCTATTGCCGGTTCATTCACTTGCTCATCGCTTCCTGTCATTTTCGCAATCACCTCTTGAACAGCAGAAACCGATAACGGTTTACTGATCGCATCGTCCATCCCTTTTTCTCGGTATTCATTTTTATTTTTCAGCACATTGGCAGTTAGCGCGACCAAAGGAGGTAAATCGCTATATTGTTTACGCAGTAACTGAGCAATATCGAATCCGGTCATATCGGGGAGTTGAATATCTAAGAACACCAAATCGTATAGTTCAGGAACAAACTTTTCGAGCGCCTCTGTACCTGTCATTGCCACCGTGACCGTATGACCTAAACTCTCTAATAAAGATCGAGCAACGGTTACGTTCAACTCAATATCCTCAACCATAAAGATATTTAGCGCTCTTTGGTTATGATATTGAGGCTCGTTAATAGCAGCATCTTCAACTAGCGGAACATGAATAGTGATGGTAAAGGTACTACCGTAACCTTCTTCACTACTGACCATGATATCCCCATCCATCAAATTAATTAACTGGCGAGATACCGACAAACCAATACCCGTTCCAACGGCATGTAAATTATCTTTACCGGATTTAACTTGATAATACATAGCAAAAATCTTATCAATTTCAGATTCCGGAATCCCTATCCCAGTATCTTCAATGTCCATGGTAATTTCGGCTTTGCTACCATCATCTATCGTTTCAGAGCTCACCGTCATAACGACACCGCCTTCTTTAGTGAACTTCATCGCATTACTAATGACATTCCACAAAACTTGACGTAAACGAGTCGCATCCACCTCAATAATTTTAGGTAAATCAGTCAAACGTTCCAGATCAAATCGTAACCCTTTTTGTTCCGCCATTAACGCAGAAAGGCTTTCTAACTCAACAACGAACTCTTCAAAATCGAGTGGTGCCGGAAGGAGTTCTAATTTACGGCGGTCAAATTTATCCATATCAATAATATCGTTAAAGATATTACCGAGCGTGACAGCACTGACATTGATAGTTTGCATCTGTTTACGCTGTTCTTGAGTTAATGTCGTATCCAGCAGCATACGGCTCAAACCAACGATACCATTAAGTGGTGTGCGTAATTCATGACTGATAGTGGAAATAAAAGTGGTTTTATCTCGGCTGGCCTTTTCTAAGGATTCTTCATGACGTTTACGTTCAGTAATATCACGCCCAAATCCCACCAAACCTAAATGATCGCCTTCTTTGCTGTAAAAAGGCACTTTGCGTAATTCAAAATAGCTCTTACGCCCATCTGGATACTCTAACCACTGTTCATACGTAAGAGGGCTATCGTTAGTAAAAACTTCTTGGTCTGTTTCTACAATTGATTGGGCAATCTCTTTGCGGTATACATCCCAAGGCGTTAAGCCCACTAATTCATGTTCGCTGCGCCCAGTGAGTTCTTCCATCGCCCGGTTACAACCAGAAAAGACGCCATTAGCATTACGATAATAGATAAGGTCTGGAGATGCATCGATGAAAGAACGAAGTAACGCCGTTCTTTCTGCCAATTCAAGTTGCGTTTTTTCCCGCTGACGAACTTCCGCTTCTAAATCGATCATCGCCATTTCGCGAGCTTCTTCCGCTTTAATCCGCTCTTCGATTTCTTGGTTCAGTTTAACGATATTTTGCTGAAGCTTTTGATTAAGCACTTGGTCGCGGGCTCGCATATCTTTGAGCTTTGAAACCAATTTAGATAAACGTTGGCGTGACTCTTCTAGCTGATCAACCACAACAGAAAGAAAGTACACCGCCCACGGAGTAATAAGTAAACCAAAGAAGACCGAGCGCACGATATCGATATCGTCCACATGACCTTTTAAGGCGAGAGTTATACCAACCTGCACCACCACAGCTAAAGCAACCAGTGCTAGTGCTAATAATATAGAGAAACGCAATATGCCCAGCTTTACCAGCAAATCAACATAGTACTGGGCAAGGTTCTTCATCGGTTTCATTCAAGACTCCATAGGAATGAATTAGAGGCAGTTGACCTTAGCGCTAGTCTAGCGTGTTTCACCCCTATTCGTCAGTTTTATCAAACACAAACAGTTGAAATAAACCAAATATCATCAAGCAACTAGAAGAGGAAAATATAATTATGTTAATTAAGATCGAATCTAGATCACGTATTTTAACCATTAGATCGTTCCATTAAAAAATGAGCTATTTTTTTAAAATGTGAATTAGTTGCTAAATGACCTGATTGTTATTATTCGCGCCATGGAAAGCTCACAACATAGTGAGTACAAAACCGGAGACACTCCCATGACACGTGAAACAGTGATTAACGATTCTGTACAAGAAGCGATTGACCTAATTCAACAAGCTAAACAAGCACAACTTGTGCTAAAAACTTTCTCTCAAGAAAAAATCGATGCCATTGTAAAAAGCATGGCTGATGCGGCACTACGTGAAAGCATCCGTTTAGCCACTATGGCTGCAGAAGAAACCGGCTTCGGTAATGCTGCAGACAAAGTCGTTAAAAATGAATTTGCAAGTAAACAGCTTCTTGAGCACATAAAAGATCAAAAAACAGTCGGTATTTTAAGTACTGATCCTGTAACACGCACTATGGATGTCGCGGTTCCAATGGGGGTTTTAGCAGCGTTAGTACCTTCAACAAACCCAACATCTACTACTATCTATAAAGCGATTGTAGCGATTAAATCAGGTAATGGTATCGTTGTTTCTCCACACCCAACGGCACTAAAATCTATCACTGAAACTGCAAAAGTTGTTTACGAAGCAGCACTAGCAGCAGGCGCTCCAGCAGGCATCATTGGTTGCATTAGCAAACCCTCTCTTGAAGCAACTCAAGAGCTAATGAAAAACCACGATACTGCTCTTATCCTTGCAACTGGTGGCGAAGCAATGGTTCGCGCAGCATACAGTTCAGGTAACCCTGCAATCGGTGTTGGTCCAGGTAACTCACCGGCTTACATTGAAAAATCAGCCAACGTAACTAAAGCAGTAGAAAAAATCTTCCTAAGTAAAACATTCGACAACGGTGTTATCTGTGCATCAGAACAATCTATCGTTGTAGAAAAATCAATGGAAGAGCGCGTACGCGCTGAAGTTGTGAAAAATGGTGGTTACTTCCTAACTGCAGAAGAATCAGAAAAATTAGGCAAATTCATTCTTCGTGAAAACGGCACAATGAACCCACAAATCGTTGGTAAAACAGCGCAATACGTGGCAGATCTTGCTGGCCTAACTATTCCAGAAAACACTCGTATTTTGCTATCTGAGCAAAACACAGTAAGCAAGACTAACCCATATTCTCGTGAAAAACTGACTGCTATCCTTGCGTTCTACGTAGAAGAAGACAACCAAGCAGCTATCAACCGTTGTGCAGAACTTCTAGAAAATGAAGGCGCTGGCCATACTGCTTCTATTCACTCAAACAACCAGAGTGTTATTCAAGCGTTCTCACTACGTATGCCTGTTTCTCGTTGTCTTGTAAATACGCCAAGCGCTCTAGGCGGCATCGGCGCTACTACAGACCTAACTCCAGCATTGACTCTAGGCTGTGGCGCTGTTGGCGGTAGCTCAGTATCTGACAACGTGGGCCCTGAACACCTATTTAACGTTAAGAAAGTGGTATACCACTTCAATGAAGAACTAGAAGAAGTTGCTTAAGCATTGAGTGAGTGAGAGACCGAGACAACCCCAAGCTATCGGTCCCTTTACCTCTTCTATCTTCATGTCACCAATAGAAGAGGTATCACTCTTTGTCACTAAGCCAGCCCAACAAGTATTTCTACCTTTTCTTGTTGGGCTATTTCTTAATCTTTCTCATTTCGTTACTGGTCACAAAGTTAATAAATAGCTACTTTCTTTTCTATCGCTATCTTACTTATTTATATGAAGAAAATAAAAACCCACCCACTATGTAAGTGTTTTAATTCATATAGTGGATAACGTCACTCTCCATTATAATCTGCTGTAATTAGTCTATCCGTTCATTGCGAGGTGCTTTGTGTATAAAATTCATAATTTTAACAAGGTAGCAGAAACCGAGTACGCCTTTGCAACTGATAGTTTAAACCTGCTCTATTACGATTTACCAAAACACTATAACGATGAATATCGCTCGTATGATGCACCACGCTTATGCACCATTATCGATGGTGCAAAAACGGTCAGTATCAATCAATCTGAGCAATTCGTTTACAATCGTGACCAATTCATATTATTACCACCACACTCGAATGTGTATATGTCGATGTCCGAATACACGCGTGCATTAGTATATGAATTTAGCGATCAGCTTATTAACGATGTCAATCAGAAGGTATCGTCTCAATTGGAGATTGAGCCATCAAAAAACATCACCTACTCCACTTTTTTTCTTGATTCGATCTCTCATCGCTTGTCTGCCTTACAAGATCGAATGCAGGAAATCATGGCCGAACGAGATCTTAATATGAAGTTTCTCGTCGACATCACCTGCCAAGAGTTGGTTTATGAATTAATGAAGATTCAGGGATGTCACGAAATCATTCAACACCACCAGCATCACCCAATCAATAAAGCGATTCGGCTGATGAACTCTACCCAAGGCAACTACATGTCTATCTCTGATATTGCAGAAGAGGTTGATATGTCGATCTCCAATTTCAGTCAGAAATTTAAATTCATCACCAATCAATGTCCCAAAGACTACTTCACGCGCTTACGGTTACAGAAGTCACGTCAATACCTACGCCACTTGTCTGTTACAGATACAGCCTATGAAGTTGGCTACGATAATATTTCCTATTACATACGCCAATTTAAAAAGGAATATGGTCTAACTCCAAAGCAATACCAATTAATGGAAGTGCGTTGATCTACCTACGTAAAAAGACTCTATCTTTCAATCAGTACCTTGCCTAAGAAAGAAGGCATTACCGAAAGAATATTGAGATGACTGAGGTAAAACTCTGATTCATTTAAATGACAAATAGAGAGGCAGATCTAAGTTACTCGAATATGAAACCGGTACCATCGTATTTTTTATAATGAAGAGATGTACTGAGATATGACAGCCCGCCAAGATATGCTGGCAGGAGAACGTTACCCTATCAACGATCCTGAACTGGTTAAAATTCGAAATATTACTCGCAATCTCGTAGCAAAATACAACGAAATTGAACGTGAGAATGTAGAAGCCCAACAAGATCTACTCAAACAAATGTTTGGTTCTCTTGGAGAAGATGTCCATATTGAAAAACGTTTAAATGTCGATTACGGCATGAACACCACGATTGGAAATCATGTTTTTATTAACTTTAATTTCACTCTGCTAGACCCCGCACCGGTGACGATTGGTGATCATGTCTTCATTGGTCCAAATGTCCAGCTTTATACTGCTCATCACCCGTTGGATGCAGAAACGCGTAATCAACACATTGGATGGGCTGAGCCGATTACAATCGAATCCAATGTCTGGATGGGTGGAGGTGTGATCGTATTACCTGGAGTCACTATCGGTGAAAGGGCTGTTGTTGGTGCAGGAAGCGTAGTAACTAAAGATGTGCCACCATATCATTTAGTTGCGGGCAATCCAGCTCGCGTCATGCGCCAATTAGATCAATAAAGTGAATGACAGCTGTATATATGCGGCTGTCTATTTATCTAAAAGACTGTCCAATTAAAGAACCTTGTGGCCCGAGTTTATCTAGGACCTTACCAATTTCCGTCATTGCTAGCCAGCGGTTTTCACACCATAACGGAGCTAATAAGGTAGGACGCCGAGCCGCAGACGAAACGCGATGATAAACGATATTCGACGGCGTACGACGAATCATTTCGCAAGCAATATCAACATATTCAGGCAGTGAGATAGCCGCTAATCGCCCCGATTGCCACGCTTTAGCCATGGTACTTCCTGTGACAATATGCAAATTATGAAGCTTGATCCCATCAGTCTCTATAGTTAAAACTTTATCTAAAGTCTCAAGGTTATCGGCTTTTGTTTCTCTCGGTAACCCAACGATTAAGTGCGTGCATACTTTAATACCTAAGCGACGCGCCTTCGGCACAATATCGGCATATTCAGCAAAACCGTGACCACGATTAATACGCTTTAAGGTTTGGTCATTGGCGGTTTGCAGCCCGAGTTCTAACCATACCTCATAACCTTGAGCGACATAATCAGCAAGTAAAGTTAATACCGCATCAGGCACGCAATCAGGCCGAGTTCCTACACATAGCCCAACAATATCAGCCTGATGTAATGCTTGCTCATACATATTTTTTAATAACTGAACTTCAGCATAAGTGCTGGTATAGGCTTGAAAATAAGCGAGATACTTTTTGGCTCGGGAGATTTCTTGAGCTCGATGAGTAAGCTGCTGCGGGATAGATTCAACTTGCGTGTTTTCATCCACAAAAGAGGCGACATTACAAAAAGTGCAACCACCACGGCCAATCGTTCCGTCACGATTAGGGCAGCTAAATCCACCGTGTAAAGTCAGTTTATGAACCTTTTCTCCATAACGTCTTTGTAAATCCTGACCAATTGTATTGACTAATTCATGGAGCTGCATTGATTTTCCTACTCACCTCACCTTAACTAAGAGATGCAGTTTAGGTCAGTGTGACATGTGAGTTGCTAATCGAAATCAATAAATCTTAGTCTTTTGTATCATCAATAGCGCTATATTCTTAATGAACAAGGTAATTAACTAGCCTCTGTGTTTAGATTGAACTAATTTAGAACATTAATCCATAATTAAATTAAAAGTTAGTTATTTACACTATATATCATCTCTGTCACATAATAAGTTTCTCCTCAGCAAATAACTTACCTCACCACTCGCTAACATTCGATAATCTCATTTTCTCATGTAATGAGAGAAAAATGTTAAATCTTTGCGGCAAGGAGAAAGATAACACATTGATATATAGATGATTATATTTGTATTTAATAGTAAATCTCATCTACGAACGATTTTTCACCAGTAACTTGACCTTTTGTACAATAAGCTATAGGTTGTGAGCTCAGTGAAAAATTTTAGACAGAGCTCTTTTACAGTTTTAATCATATTTTAAATATAAACATTCATATAAGTATAATTTACAAGAATATCTAGTCATTTACTGTCTGGAAGACAGAACAAAGGCAAGAAGGGAGAATTGCAATGGCTCTATATGATCCAAGTTTTGAACGAGATAACTGCGGATTCGGGTTAATTGCCCATATGGAAGGGCAAGCAAGTCATAAGCTTGTTCGAACCGCTATTTCAGCTCTTGATCGTATGACACACCGTGGCGGTATTGCTGCTGATGGTAAAACCGGTGACGGGTGTGGCCTACTATTACAAAAACCTGACTCATACATGCGTTTAATCGCTGATGAGCAGAACTGGAAGCTTGGAAAACAATATGCTATCGGCATGATTTTCCTCAGCCAGGATCCTATCAAAGCACAAACAGCTCGCGATATTATCAACAAAGAACTTGCGCAAGAAACTTTAACTGTTGCAGGTTGGCGTACTGTGCCAACAAATGCAAAAGTCCTAGGTCCTATCGCAAGCAGCTCTTTGCCTGATATTCAGCAAGTCTTTGTTTCTGCACCTGCTGGCTGGCAAGCTCGAGATATTGAGCGTCGTTTATACATCGCTCGCCGTCGTATCGAAAAACAAATTACGGAAGATGACGATTTTTATATCTGTTCATTGTCCACTCAGGTGATCGTCTACAAAGGCCTATGTATGCCTGCAGACCTTCCCCGCTTCTATAAAGATTTGGCTGATTTACGTATGGAATCTGCCATCTGTCTATTCCACCAGCGTTTCTCGACCAACACCCAACCTCGTTGGCCGTTAGCTCAACCATTCCGTTATCTTGCCCACAACGGTGAGATCAATACCATTCAAGGTAACCGAGAATGGGCGCGCGCTCGTGGCTACAAATTCTCATCACCATTACTGCCCGATTTGCAAAGTGCCGCACCGTTTGTCAACGAAACAGGCTCAGACTCATCTAGCCTAGACAATATGCTGGAATTGCTTCTACAAGGCGGTATGGACCTGTTCCGTGCAATGCGTATGCTAGTGCCGCCAGCTTGGCAGCACCACCCAGACATGGATGAAGATTTACGCGCCTTTTATGATTTCAACTCAAAGCATATGGAACCATGGGATGGCCCTGCTGGTATCGTCTTATCTGATGGCCGTTTTGCTGCCTGTAACTTAGACCGTAACGGCCTACGTCCTGCGCGCTATGTGATCACTAAAGATAAGTTAATTACACTGGCTTCCGAAATCGGCATTTGGGATTACGCACCAGATGAAGTGGCTGAAAAAGGCCGTGTTGGTCCAGGCGAACTGCTCGTTATCGACACGAAAGAAGCTAAAATCTGGCAATCCAGCGAGATCGATAACGACCTAAAAGTGCGTCACCCATACAAAGAATGGTTAAGCCGTTGTGTCTACCCACTAACACCATTCTCTGATTTACCGGACGATAAAGTGGGTCAACGTGAATTTGAACCCGATCTGCTGAAAACGTACCAAAAGCAATTCGCGATGAGTAATGAAGAAATCGATCAGATTCTTCGTGTTCTTGGCGACATGGGACAAGAAGCGGTCGGCTCTATGGGTGATGACACCCCAATGGCCGTTTTGTCTTCAAAAGAACGGTTAGTCACGGATTATTTCCGTCAAAAATTCGCTCAGGTCACTAACCCACCGATTGACCCATTACGTGAAAAACACGTGATGTCTCTTGCCACTTGTATCGGCCAAGAAATGAACGTGTTCAATGAAACCGACGGACACGCTTACCGAGTGACATTTGATTCGCCAGTGCTGCTTTACTCAGACATGCAGCAACTACTGACACTCAATGATGAACACTACCGCAATACCATTCTCGACATCAATTTTGATCCTGAAGAGAAAGATTTAAAACAGGCGGTTTTAGATCTTTGTGATGAAGCTGAGCAATTAGTTCGCGATGGTACAGTACTACTGGTACTCTCTGATCGCGCACTCACCAAAGGCAAACTGCCAATTCCAGCAGCTATGGCTGTCGGTGCGATTCAAACTCGCTTAGTGAAAACACAATTGCGTTGTGATGCCAACATTATTGTTGAAACCGCTGCGGCTCGTGACCCACACCAATTTGCCGTTTTAATCGGCTTTGGTGCTACTGCGATTTATCCTTACCTCGCCTATGAAACACTAGGCAAGTTGGTTGACGATGGTGCGATAGAGAAAGACTACCGTACCGTCATGCAAAACTACCAATACGGCATCAACAAAGGTCTGTATAAGATCATGTCGAAAATGGGGATTTCAACTGTAGCGTCTTACCGTTGTTCACAACTGTTTGAAGCCGTTGGTTTGAATTCTGAACTTGTTGAGCTGTGCTTTAAAGGTGTGGTTACTCGTATTCAAGGTGCAAACTTTGCTGATTTCCAACAAGATTTGTACAACTTGTCTCGTAAAGCATGGACCAAACGTAAGTCAATTGAGCACGGTGGTTTACTGAAATATGTTCACGGCGGTGAATACCACGCATTTAACCCAGATGTCGTGCAAACATTGCAAAAAGCGGTTAAATCAGGTGAACAATCGGATTACAAAACCTTCTCTGCCCAAGTCAACAATCGCCCAGTGGCAACACTGCGTGACTTGATGAAGCTGAAAAAATCTGACCAATCTATTCCACTAGAAAAAGTAGAGCCGACAACTGGCCTATTTAAACGGTTTGACTCGGCGGCAATGTCGATTGGTGCATTAAGCCCTGAAGCTCACGAAGCACTTGCAACAGCGATGAACCGCCTTGGCGGCTTCTCAAACTCTGGTGAAGGTGGTGAAGATCCACGTCGTTTTGGCACTGAACGTAACTCTCGTATCAAGCAAGTTGCATCAGGTCGTTTCGGGGTGACACCACATTACCTAACGAATGCAGATGTCATTCAAATTAAAGTTGCTCAAGGTGCAAAACCGGGTGAAGGTGGTCAGCTACCAGGCCATAAAGTGACTGCAGAAATAGCTAAACTGCGTCACTCGGTGCAAGGGGTTACCCTAATTTCTCCACCACCGCACCACGATATTTACTCTATCGAAGATTTGGCTCAGCTCATTTTCGATTTAAAACAAGTTAACCCAGATGCTCTCGTGTCGGTAAAACTCGTTTCTGAACCAGGCGTAGGGACTATCGCAACAGGTGTTGCTAAAGCCTATGCAGACCTTATCACTATCTCAGGTTATGACGGTGGTACGGCAGCAAGTCCATTAACTTCCGTGAAATATGCGGGTTGCCCTTGGGAACTTGGCCTAGCTGAAACTCAGCAAGCTCTTGTTGCTAATGGTCTTCGTCATAAAATTCGCTTGCAAGTCGATGGCGGTTTAAAAACAGGGTTAGATGTCATTAAAGGTGCCATTTTAGGTGCTGAAAGCTTCGGTTTCGGTACTGCACCAATGGTTTCGATGGGATGTAAATTCCTTCGTATCTGTCACCTAAACAACTGTGCAACAGGTGTAGCGACACAAGATGAAACACTGCGTAAAGAGTACTTCAAAGGCCTACCTGAAATGGTGATGCACTATTTCACTGGTCTTGCAGAAGAAGTACGAGGATATCTTGCTGAACTGGGTGTAGAGAAATTGACAGACCTTATTGGTCGTACCGATTTACTGGAAACTATCGAAGGTTTAACAGCGAAACAGAGCAAACTAGATTTATCTAACATCTTAGAAAAACCAGTTTCTCCAGAAGATTTTCCATTCTACTGCACTGAACCAAACACACCGTTTGATAACGGTGAGCTAAACCAACGCATTGTTAAAGATGCGATAGCAGCAGTGGAAAGAGAAGAATCTCAAGAGCTTTACTACAGCGTTATTAACACCGACCGTTCAATTGGTGCTCGCCTATCAGGTGAAATTGCTAAACGATACGGTAACCAAGGTCTAGCAGGCTCACCGACTCGAATTATTCTTGAAGGTACTGCGGGGCAATCATTTGGTGTTTGGAATGCAGGTGGTGTTGAGCTTATTTTAACTGGCGATGCAAACGACTATGTGGGTAAAGGTATGGCTGGCGGTAAGCTGGTTGTAAAACCTCACCAAGGTACAGCATTCGCTTGTAATGAAGCAACGATTATTGGTAACACCTGTTTATATGGTGCGACGGGCGGTAAGCTCTTTGCGGCAGGTAAAGCAGGTGAACGTTTTGGTGTTCGTAACTCTGGCACTATTGCGGTTATCGAAGGCGCGGGTGATAACGCTTGTGAATATATGACAGGCGGTATTGTAGCAATTCTAGGGGCAACAGGTGTTAACTTTGGCGCAGGTATGACAGGCGGATTCGCTTATGTACTTGACCAAAATGGCGACTTCCAAGGTCGTGTTAACGAAGAGTCTGTTGAAGCACTGTCTTTAGAAGACCTATACATTCACCAAGAACATCTACGTGGTCTGATTGCAGAGCACTTAGAAGAGACAGGTTCGGTTTACGCTGAATCTATCTTAGCGAACTTTGATGAATGGATTCCTAAGTTCTATTTAGTGAAACCGCAGGCCGCGGATCTTCAGACTCTATTGGGTCACCAAAGCCGTAGTGCAGCTGAACTTCGCGTTCAGGCACAGTAATTGGAAGGAGCCAAAAACAATGAGCCAGAATGTTTACCAGTTTATTGATGTAAACCGTGTTGACCCGGCTAAAAAGCCACTCAACATTCGTAAAATCGAGTTCGTAGAAATCTACGAACCCTTTACTAAACAACAAGCGACCGCACAAGCGGATCGCTGTTTAGACTGTGGTAACCCATACTGTGAATGGAAATGTCCTGTACATAACTACATTCCTCAATGGTTGAAACTTGCCAACGAAGGTCGAATCCTAGAAGCGGTTGAGCTTTCTCATCAAACAAACAGCTTGCCAGAGGTATGCGGCCGTGTATGCCCACAAGATCGTTTGTGTGAAGGTTCTTGTACCCTGAGTGAAGATTTCGGTGCTGTGACTATTGGTAATATTGAAAAATACATCACCGATAAAGCTTTTGAGATGGGATGGAAACCTGACATGTCTAGTGTGACATGGACAGATAAAAAAGTTGCCATTATCGGAGCTGGGCCTGCTGGTCTTGCTGCCGCAGATATTTTAATTCGTAACGGTGTAAAACCTGTTGTGTTTGATCGCTACCCTGAAGTTGGCGGTCTCCTCACGTTTGGTATTCCTTCGTTCAAATTAGAAAAATCGGTCATGGAAAACCGCCGCCGTATCTTTACTGAAATGGGCGTTGAATTCCGCTTGAACACAGAAGTGGGCAAAGATGTACAAATGCAAGATCTGATCGATGAATACGATGCCGTATTCCTTGGTGTAGGGACTTACAAGTACATGCGTGCAGGTTTAGAAAATGAAGATGCATCAGGTGTTTACGATGCCCTTCCTTTCCTTATTTCTAACACTTACAAAGTGATGGAAATAGGGAACAACGAACCTTTCATCGATATGGCTGGTAAAAAAGTGGTCGTTCTTGGTGGTGGTGATACCGCGATGGACTGTGTACGGACTTCCATTCGTCAAAATGCCCAACAAGTCATTTGTGCTTACCGCCGCGATGAAGCCAACATGCCAGGCTCTCGTAAAGAAGTAAAAAATGCGCGTGAGGAAGGCGTTGAATTTATGTTTAACGTTCAACCACTTGCTCTCGAAGTTGATGGTCAAGGTAACGTCACGGGCGTGAAAGTGGTCAAAACAGCGCTAGGTGAACCTGATGCAGCTGGCCGCCGCCGTCCAGAACCAGTACCAGGTAGTGAGCATGTTCTTGCCGCTGATGCTGTGATCATGGCCTTTGGTTTCCAACCTCATCAAATGACTTGGTTAGAACCTTATGGCGTAGAACTTGATGATCGTGGCCGAATTAAAGCGCCAAGTGAACAAGAGTTCCAATACCAAACGTCGAACGCAAAAATATTTGCAGGCGGTGATGCAGTTCGAGGCTCTGATTTGGTCGTCACAGCGATTGATGAAGGTCGAAAAGCTGCAAATGGCATCCTAGATTTCCTCGATATTTAGTGTTTTAGCGCACATAAATCATAATTTATTAAAGGATTCATAGTGATATGGATCCTTTTTTTTATATCTGAGCCTATAATCGCAGCAATTGTTTATTTTTTGTGTGCCAGTCCAAAGAGTTAGCACAAAGGATTGGTATCGATAGTTTGATTAAGCACCCGAGGTGCAGTCATGATTCATCGTATTACACTCATTATTTGCTGTTTAATGCTAGGAGCATGCAGTCAAGGAATCGCGCCAGCGAAAGACCGTACTGATATTCCCTGTAGCCAAAAAGCCAGCTGCGTTTCCACATCAGACAGCCGAGAAGATTTTTATCTTGCGCCCTATATTTTGCGACCCGGTGTGACATTAGACCAAGTCAAACGAGTAGTGCTGACCCTTCCCGGAACAAAAATAGCGGATAGAGACAAAGACTCTCAGTATTTACGAGTTGAATGCACCTCAAAAATACTCCGTATAGTTGATGACTTGGAGTTAAAGTTAACGGATTTTCAATTAGTCGTACGCTCTCAATCTCGTGCAGATTATCCCGATTTTGGCGCCAACAGACGTCGAGCTGAAACGCTACGTGACAAATTGGATTTAGCGGGACTTTTAGACGAGCCCTAAGTTAAACGTATCGATTCAAATAGAAAGGTCGTGTTAAACTATATTTATATTTGAATTTAATGAGTGGAGAGTGGCGGCAACTTAACGATAAGTTGTGCTCTCAACATGATTTCCAACCGATAGAGATTATCCATGAAAATTGGCATCATTGGCGCGATGGAGCAAGAAGTCGCAATCCTTAAAGACGCAATGCAAAACGCTGAGCAAGTAAACAAAGCGGGCTGCACATACTACTGTGGTCAAATCAATGGCGCAGAAGTTGTACTTCTTCAATCAGGGATTGGTAAAGTATCTGCTGCTGTC
Organism: Vibrio eleionomae; assembly: GCF_009874545.1. NCBI lineage: Bacteria > Pseudomonadati > Pseudomonadota > Gammaproteobacteria > Vibrionales > Vibrionaceae > Vibrio > Vibrio eleionomae. The sequence goes on from NZ_WEKT01000001.1 coordinate 204,768, forward strand.
GGCACTGCCATTTTACTTAGTGATTACCAACCGGATGTCGTGATTAACACTGGCTCTGCGGGCGGCTTTGATACTTCCCTAACAATGGGTGATGTAGTCATTTCAAGTGAAGTTCGTCACCATGATGCAGACGTAACGGCTTTCGGTTACGAGATGGGGCAAATGGCAGGCCAACCTGCAGCATTTATGGCTGATGAAAACCTTATGTCAGTGGCAGAAAAAGCCCTTGGTACAACGGATAAACACGCAGTACGTGGCTTGATCTGTACTGGTGATGCCTTTATTTGTAAGTCAGAGCAACAAGAATACATCCGTAAGCACTTCCCATCAGTGGTTGCTGTTGAAATGGAAGCGTCCGCGATCGCCCAAACTTGTCACCAATTTAATGTGCCATTTGTCGTTGTTCGCGCTATTTCTGATGTTGCGGATAAAGAGTCACCAATGTCATTTGATGAATTCTTACCACTTGCAGCACAAAGCTCTTCAGAAATGGTTCTGAAGATGATCGAACTATTAAAATAAGTGCAGGCTAAATGGACGAATTTTTTCATTCTGTCTATACCAATGGTGCGCTCTTAGCCTTATGGGGCGCACTACTATTTCATTTAATCATCCCCATTCCTCATAGTGCTCACCCTGTTACCTTATGGCATAAGTTTGCAGAGCTATTAGCTGACAAGGTCAACCGTAATAATACATATCAACAAAGTTATATATCCGGCACACTCGCTTGGTTATTTATGTTGTTACCAACATTAGCGGTATTGATTGCATTAAAAATGTTAGTTTGGCAACCCGCTCTATTTGAACTTGCACTGTTATTGCTCGCAATTGATTGGCGCACACAAGAGGGATTAACCAAACACATTTCACTCGCCCTAGCCGAACAAGACAAGGTGGCAGCAAGGGATAAACTCTCGGTTTATGTCAATCGTGATACTTCACGTCTATCCGCTCTTGGCCTAGGAAAAGCTACCGCCGAAACTCTAATCATGGGCTTTGGACGTAATGTCATTGCCGTATTATTTTGGTATGGGATTTTTGGCGGGATTGGGGCTCTCACCTACCGACTATTAGCCGAACTGGCTCGCGCTTGGTCACCAACACGGGATAATTATTCCCCGTTTGGTCTCCCTGTTGTTCGAGTTGTCGCGGTTTTAGATGTTATCCCTCTGCGTTTATTTAGCTTATTGCTACTCGTTGGAAAGCAGAGCGGATATGTATGGCAAAAAATGCGCGAACAAGCACCGACATGGCCGCTTCCAGGGCCAGCATGGCTGCTCTGCGTCGTTAGTAACAAACTCCAGTTGGCACTTGGCGGTCCCGCTATTTACGGTAAAAAGAAAGCTGTGCGTAGTAAAATTGGTGGACGAATCGCTCCTGCCGCGCTTCATCTTTCCCAAATTCAAAGCCTGCTTGCTTGGCGATCATTTATCTGGATTCTGCTAGAAAGCCTGCTCATGCTTGCTATCTACCACGGAGTATAATTTCTTGTTGTTTATTCGCCTATTTATGTCTTATGGCGCAATATGTTTAACCGCATTATTGTTTATTGCCAGCTCTGCTGTTTATGCCTCTACCCCGCAAAGAATCATTAGCTTATCACCTCATGCTACAGAGCTAGCCTTTGCTGCTGGACTAGGAGATAAGCTGATTGCTGTTAGTGACTACAGCGATTATCCCCCCGCAGCGCAAAAGCTGGAAAAGATTGCGAACTACAAAGGCATCAATGTCGATAGGATCGTAGCGCTACAACCCGATCTCATTATTACTTGGCCAGAAGGCAATCCGGTACGAGAGATCAATAAATTAAAGCAGATGGGCTTTCATCTCTACGCATCCCATGTCCAAACACTGGCAGATATCAGCAAAAATCTTATCGATTTAAGCCAGTTTGCAACTAATCCCAGTATTGGCCAACAAGCAGCTAAAACATTTAACTCACAACTGAAAGCACTCAAGCAACGTTATAGTCATCAAACACCCGTTCGTTATTTTTATCAGCTCAGTCAAAAACCGATTATTACTGTGGCTCAAGATAACTGGCCGAGTGAAGTCTTCTCTTTTTGTGGCGGTAAAAATGTATTTGGTGACAGCCCCAGTCCCTATCCGCAAGTTGGTATAGAACAGGTCGTCCTCGCCCAACCCGATGTTATTTTCACCTCAGAACATGCGATGACTGACGGTTCAATGTGGCAAGAATGGAAAAATGAAATTCCAGCTGTCGGTCATCATCGGGTTTGGTCGCTTCATTCTGACTGGCTTAATCGCCCAACTCCGCGCACCTTACGCGCGATTAAAGAAGTCTGCCAATATTTCGCTCAAGCACGAGAAAATCTGACCAGAAAATAGTAGCCGATCGCCCACTAAATCTCGTACAATCCGTGGCCGATTGACTTCCCTAAATGACAAGAGCGCGATTAACGGTGGATATTTCATTACTCTACTCTATTGACCTATTTGGTACGGCGATATTTGCCGTTTCTGGTGTCCTACTTGCTGGTCGCTTACGTATGGATCCATTTGGGGTAATCGTTCTCGCCAGTGTTACTGCGATTGGCGGCGGTACTATTCGTGATATGGCCTTGGGCGCAACCCCTGTCTTTTGGATTCGTAACACCAGCTACCTGTGGGTTATTCTAATCACTTGTATTATTACTATGTTGATCGTTCGACGCCCTAAAAGAGTAGCTTGGTGGATTCTGCCTGTCTGCGATGCTATTGGGCTTGCTGTTTTTGTCGGTATTGGTGTCGAAAAAGCCATGAGTTATCAAAGTTCACCGCTCGTTGCAATTATTATGGGCGTTCTAACTGGCTGTGGCGGTGGTATCATTCGTGATGTGCTGGCGAGAGAAATCCCAATGGTGTTGCGTAGTGAAGTTTACGCAACAGCTTGTATTATAGGCGGTGTATTTCACACCTCTGCGCTCGCATTAGGCTATTCATCCGAAACTGCCCTTTTATCTGGTATATCGTCGACACTTATTATTCGGTTAGGCGCTATTCGCTGGCATTTATCACTACCAATCTTTGCTCTACAACGTTAATAACCTATACCCAAATGCTCGCAAAATGCAGAATTCAGAGCTTGATCAACGAACCTAGATCAAGCTCAATCACGGTAGGAATGCTCATTCTCTTTCAATGTGGAGTGACTGGAGCTTCATGCCCAAATACGAATACATTCTCGCTGAAACAGCCTCTTGAGGTTAGTCGGGTATAGAATAAGAAAACTCGGTAAAATCAGTTAACAGCAGTTGAAACCATTTGTAATATTCGCTGTTAATGAATAAATATCACTGTTGCTTTTCACCACTTAGGTGTAGCCTTAATGACATGGTCTGAAGCACAGACTCAATCAACAACTGACGGTGTTCACCGTTTATTTATATATCAAAGTTAATCAAAAGAGATACGATTGTTATGCAAGGGATTCTATCCATCCAATCACATGTGAGTTATGGCCATGCAGGGAATAGCAGCGCTGTTTTTCCAATGCAACGAATGGGGTTTGAAGTCTGGCCAATCCATACTGTCCAATTTTCTAATCATACTCATTACACACAAGGATGGACTGGACATGCCTTTACTGCTGACGATATTGCTGAAGTCGTTCGTGGTTTGGCTAACCTTGATGTATTAACCGAATGCCAAGCTGTGGTTACAGGTTACCAAGGGACTGCAGAGCAATGTTCTGTCGTCGCCGATACAGTAGCGAAAGTAAAACAAGCCAACCCAAATGCTCTTTATGTCTGTGACCCGGTTATGAGTAATCCTGAGAAAGGATGTATTGTGGCACCGGGGATCACTGAACAATTGATTAATACCTTGATTCCAATTGCTGATGTCATTGTGCCAAACCAGTTCGAGCTTTCACAAATTGCGAATATGGAAATTAATAGCTTAGAAGATGCCGTCAAAGCTTGTCATAAGGCGCTGACTAAAGGACCTAAACTTATCATTGCTAAACATCTACATGGTATCGATAAACAGAATTTCAATATGATGCTAGCCACCAAAGATGGCGTCTATTTGGCAAAACGCCCTCTTTATCAGATTTGTAAAGAGCCCATCGGTGTAGGCGATTTAATCACATCAATCTTTACTGCAGGTTTACTAAAAGGCTGGTCTCCACTACAAGCATTCCAACACTGCCATGATGCAGTGCATGGCGTTCTAAAAACAACCTTTAAAAGCGGAGAATGGGAATTGCAAACGATTGCAGCACAAGATGAACTCATCAATCCTAGTGAACACTTCCCGGCAGAATTAGTCGAACAACATTCCGAAAGTTACGCGTAATCTATCATAATGCTTAATTATCCCATCGAGCCTCGCTATTTACGCGGGGCTTTTTATCGCTCTCCAAACTCTATTTGATCATATCAACCAAGATATTGATCACAATTCCATCTGACCAAGCCACTTAAATAAAGTTTTTTATTTACTTATATAGCTCCACGTGACTATATAAACAAAAAACTTTATTTAAGTGGAGAAATGTTATATGCCAAGCTATGTTGAACACACCAATGTCACTGTAAAAAATATCGATGAAGCTATTGAGTTTATTCAATTGGCATTACCTGATTTTAAAGTACGTCATCAAGGAGAAAATGGTTACCGCTGGGCACATATCGGAACACAGGATAGCTACATTGCATTACAGGAAATGACCGATAAAGAAAATAGCAATCGCACACCATATAACGATGTGGGTATTAATCATATTGGAATAGTCGTAGACGATGCCCTTGCTGTAGAGCAAAGACTATTAGATGCGGGTTACCGACTTAATGAAATTAATGAAAACAGCCAATATAGAAAACGAGTCTACTTTTTTGATAACAGCGGGATCGAATGGGAATTTATCCAATATTTTTCAGCTGATAATGCGCTAAAAAATCACTACCCATCTTAAGACTAATTTGCTTAAATGAGGCCGTCAGCAGTATGAGAAAGCGCAATGTTATTGGAAGGATTAGAAACATTACTGGTACTTAGTAAAGAAAAAACCATGAGCCGAACTGGGGCATTACTATATATCAGCCAATCCGCTGTCAGTAAGCGCATCGCCAACCTAGAACAAAAGTTAGGTAAAAAACTTATCGTTCCAGCCGGGCGCCATATTAAGCTCACCGCTGATGCCGAACAGTTAATTGCGAATATCGAACCAACATTTAATGAACTACGCGGATTGATGTTTGATCAACAAACTCTTGAGGATCACACCCCGATCAGGCTCGACTGTTCTGAAACATTGGTTGCAGGTTATATTAATCAAGTAATTGGTGAATATAGAAAACTCGATCCTCACTTTACGATCACGACCAACCACACTCCGCGAATTATTGATAATGTAAAATCAGGACGAGCAACCATTGGTTTTTGTGCTGGGCATTTATCAGCAAACCATGGTTTACTGGCTTTTCACCTCTGTGACGAGCCTTTCTTGATCGTCAGTCATCAACCTTTAACCACACTCCCTAGTGAATTGATCACCAATGACCTAGTGAATACGGCCAATACATATCAAAGTTCCATATTGGCAAAGCTGGGAATTCACCCAATGATGCAAATGGACTCTTACACAGCAGCGGCGCAATTAGCTCTTGGGGATACCGCTCCAGCCCTTGTTCCTCTCTCAGTGGTACAAACGTTACGCATCGATGCCAAATACTGTTTTGATTTTCCGCAATTAGCGCAATTAACTCGCCCGATACACATTTGTGTTCGAGCGAATACTTACCGTTCAACACGTGTTAAAAGATGGATTGAAACCATTGCTGGTACTGTTCCAACAGCAACTTTAACGCCATAATTAGACACATGATAATCACCAATGGACGAATCCACTTTTGTCCTTTGGCGATAACGACCTTCGCCCCTAATCGCCCACCTAAGAACTGTCCAACAGCCATCACCAAACCGATTTTCCATATTGGCAAACCAGCAATTAAGAAAAAAGTTAGCGCTGCAATATTAGAGGTAAAATTTAAAACTTTCGCCCGCGCTGTGGCTTGCACCAGATTACAATGCCCCAATAAGATAAAGCATACGGCAAAAATTGAGCCTGTTCCTGGCCCAAAAAATCCATCATAAAAACCAATGCAAGTTCCCACAGTAAGGGCAAACCACAAAGGGTTTAGTGGTTGTTTACTGCTATCTCTGCGCGTTTGTGGCGCTAATAAAAAATACAAAGATATGGAAATGAGTAAGCCAGGAATAAGCGTGGTCAGTACTGAGGCATCAATGCGCTGGACTAACTCGGCCCCCGTTGCTGCCCCAATGTAAGTGCAAACAATCGCAAGCCCCATTTCTTTTAGTTTGACGTGCCCATTACGGATAAAATATAGCGAAGCAGAAAAACTACCAAATGAACTTTGTAATTTATTCGTTGCCAGCGCTTGAGCTGGAGAGACACCAGCAGCAAGCAAAGCAGGTAAAGTAATTAACCCTCCACCACCAGCCATCGCATCGATAAACCCCGCGGCACCTGCAACAAAAAACAACATCGTAAGTACTTGTAACGAAACGTCCATTAACCCTCTGAAGATACAACTAACAAAAGGCGCAAATTATCACTGTCATTAATCAATAAACAGCGAAAGTGGCGACACTGATCTATTCCAATTTTTCATTATTTAACTAGGTTCTAAAATAATCGAATATTTGGTTATAATCAGCAAAATAGCAATAAAAAAGCCCACCATAAGGTGGGCTAAATTAAGTTCAATGCTTGACTAACTAGTTAGTATCATGCCTGATTTTCGCGAACTAATGCGTGCAGCTCTTGTACTGAACGAACTGCTGCTTTTGCGTCTGCAGTGTGTGCCATACAGGTTGCAAATGCCGCGTTAAGAGTCGTAGTGTAGTTCACTTTTTCAAGCAAAGCACCACGGCGAAGTACTTTTGAATCTTCAATCGCTTGACGACCAGCTGCCGTATTTACAATGTAGGTATACTCATTGTTCTTGATACGGTCAAGAATGTGAGGGCGACCTTCATGTACTTTGTTAACAAGACGAGGGTTAATACCAGCTTCGCCAAGAATAACAGCTGTACCGTGAGTGGCATCAAGTTTGTAACCAAGCTTAACGAGCTTAGATGCAAGGTCTACAACACGCTCTTTATCACCATCACGAACAGAAAGAAGCGCACGCCCCGCTTCTGGGTAATAACTACCACAAGCCATTTCTGCTTTTGCGAAGGCTTCAGCGAATGTTTCACCAATCCCCATAACTTCACCCGTTGAGCGCATTTCAGGGCCTAACAGTGGGTCAACGCCAGGGAATTTGTTAAATGGCAGAACCACTTCTTTCACTGCGTAGTAAGGTGGGATAATTTCTTTCGTGTAACCTTGTTGTTCAAGTGTTTGACCAACCATGACACGAGCAGCAATTTTCGCTAACTGAGCACCCGTTGCTTTTGATACGAATGGAACCGTACGTGCAGCACGAGGGTTCACTTCAATCAGATAGATTTCGTTATCTTTAACTGCAAACTGAGTATTCATTAGACCGCGAACGCCAAGTTCAAATGCCAGTTTTTCAACTTCTTCACGCATTTTATCTTGAATTTCATGGCTTAGCGTGTAAGCAGGAAGCGAACATGCAGAGTCACCAGAGTGAACACCCGCTTGTTCAATATGCTCCATGATACCGCCGATAAGCACACGCTCACCGTCACAGATAGCATCGATATCCACTTCCGTTGCATCATCTAGGAAACGATCAAGAAGGACTGGTGATTCATTAGAAACACTTACCGCTTCATTGAAGTAACGACGCAGGTCTGCTTCATCGTATACGATTTCCATTGCACGGCCACCCAATACATATGAAGGACGAACCACTAATGGGTAACCAATCTCTCTTGCTTTTTCTACTGCTTGATCAATCGCTGTAACCGTTGCGTTTTCAGGCTGTTTCAAACCTAGACGTTGAACAGCGTGTTGGAAACGTTCGCGATCTTCAGCACGGTCGATAGCATCTGGGCTAGTACCGATAATTGGCACACCAAATGCTTCAAGTTCACGAGCCAATTTCAGAGGAGTTTGACCACCGTATTGAACAATCACACCTTTTGGTTTTTCAACACGTACAATTGAAAGAACATCTTCCAGAGTAACGGGCTCGAAGTACAGGCGATCTGATGTATCGTAGTCAGTTGATACTGTTTCTGGGTTACAGTTCACCATGATGGTTTCGTAACCGTCTTCACGCAGTGCTAGTGAAGCGTGTACACAACAGTAATCAAATTCGATACCTTGACCGATACGGTTTGGACCACCACCCAGAACCATTATTTTCTCACGATCAGTTGGGTTTGCTTCACACTCTTCATCGTAAGATGAGTACATGTAAGCAGTATCTGATGCAAATTCAGCCGCACAAGTATCCACGCGTTTGTATACAGGGTGAATATTGTATTGGTCACGTACTCGACGAATTTCTTTTTCAGCTACGCCAAGCAGTTTAGATAAGCGAGCATCGGCAAAACCTTTACGCTTAACACGACGCAGTACATCTTCAGTTAAACCAGCAAAACCACCCGCTTTAATATCAGCTTCTAGTTGAATTAGCTCTTCAATTTGAACCAAGAACCAGCGGTCAATGTTAGTTAGATTGAAGATGCCATCAACAGACATACCTGCACGGAATGCATCAGCAATATACCAGATACGCTGAGCGCCAGCTTCTTTTAGCTCATAACGAATCTTAGTTAATGCATCAGGCGCTTCAAGATCAACCATACTATCGAAACCAGTCGCGCCTACTTCAAGGCCGCGAAGTGCTTTTTGCAGTGATTCTTGTTGGTTACGACCAATCGCCATCACCTCACCCACTGATTTCATCTGAGTGGTGAGACGGTCGTTAGAGCCATTAAATTTCTCGAAGTTAAAACGAGGAATCTTAGTAACAACGTAGTCGATAGTAGGTTCGAATGATGCTGGGGTAGCGCCACCAGTGATGTCGTTCATTAGCTCGTCTAGGGTGTAGCCGATCGCCAATTTTGCTGCCACTTTTGCAATAGGGAAACCTGTTGCTTTCGATGCAAGTGCAGAAGAACGAGATACACGAGGGTTCATCTCGATGATAACCATGCGGCCATCTTTCGGGTTGATACCAAACTGAACGTTTGAACCACCTGTTTCAACACCAATTTCACGCAATACCGCTAGAGAAGCGTTACGCATTAATTGGTATTCTTTATCTGTAAGCGTTTGCGCAGGAGCCACTGTGATTGAGTCACCAGTGTGGATTCCCATTGCGTCAAAGTTTTCGATAGAACATACGATGATACAGTTGTCGTTTTTGTCACGAACCACTTCCATCTCGTACTCTTTCCAACCGATAAGTGATTCATCGATTAATAGCTCATTGGTTGGAGATAGGTCTAAACCTCGACGACAGATATCGTCAAACTCTTCTTTATTGTATGCGATACCACCACCAGTACCACCCATGGTAAATGAAGGGCGGATGATACAAGGAAAGCCAACCATCTCTAGGACTTTGTAGGCTTCTTCCATGCTTTTTGCAGTATCAGCACGAGGACATTCAAGACCAATCGACTTCATCGCTTTATCAAAACGAGAACGGTCTTCCGCTTTATCAATCGCGTCAGCAGTTGCACCAATCATCTCGACATTGAATTCAGCCAATACACCGTATTTTTCTAAATCCAAAGCACAGTTCAGTGCTGTTTGACCCCCCATGGTTGGCAGAATGGCATCAGGGCGTTCTTTCTCAATAATTTTGCGCACAACTTCCCAGTTGATTGGCTCGATATAAGTCGCATCAGCCATCTCTGGGTCAGTCATGATAGTTGCAGGGTTTGAGTTCACAAGGATAACTCGATAACCCTCTTCGCGCAGCGCTTTACAAGCTTGAGCACCTGAGTAGTCAAACTCACAAGCCTGACCGATAACAATAGGACCAGCACCTAAGATTAGAATGCTCTTTATGTCAGTACGTTTTGGCATTGTTTACTACTCCAAATTAAGCGCGGTGTTGTTGAATCAAATCGATAAAGTGGTCAAATAATGGCGCAGCATCATGTGGACCAGGGCTCGCTTCTGGGTGACCCTGGAAACTAAATGCTGGCTTATCTGTACGATGAATACCTTGTAGAGAACCATCAAACAGCGATTTATGAGTCGCACGTAGATTGTCAGGTAACGTCGCTTCATCAGCAGCAAAACCATGGTTCTGCGAAGTAATCATCACTACATCACGATCTAAGTCTTTTACTGGGTGGTTAGCACCGTGGTGACCAAACTTCATTTTGATAGTTTTAGCGCCAGACGCCAAAGCCAAGATTTGGTGACCTAAACAGATACCAAATACTGGAATACCTTTATCTAAGAAAGTCTTAGTCGCTTCAATCGCGTAAGTACATGGTTCTGGGTCACCAGGGCCATTTGATAAGAAAATACCGTCAGGATTCAACGCTAACACTTCTTCTGCTGAAGTTTCAGCAGGAACAACCGTTAGTCGACAGCCTCGGTCAACAAGCATACGTAAGATGTTACGTTTTGCTCCAAAGTCATAAGCAACAACATGATAAGGTAATTCACTATCATCTTTTGCTTGTGGTAAACCATTCTCTAGTGACCAAGAGCCTTGTTTCCAAGGGTAAGCTTCTTTTGTGGTTACTACTTTCGCTAAATCCATGCCTTTTAGGCCTGGGAATTCTTTTGCCTTAGTTAGAGCTAAAGCTTCATCCAAGTTATCACCAGCAACGATACAACCGATCTGAGCACCTTTTTCACGTAATAGACGAGTCAACTTACGTGTGTCGATATCAGCAATACCAACAATATTGTTATCTTTAAGGTAATCAGAAAGGGATTTTTCGCTGCGGAAGTTAGAAGCAATAAGAGGGAGATCGCGGATCACAAGGCCTTGAGCATGAATCGCAGTGGATTCTTCATCTTCGGTATTGGTACCGGTATTGCCAATGTGAGGATAAGTAAGAGTAACGATTTGTTGAGAATAGGAAGGATCAGTGAGGATTTCTTGATACCCCGTCATCGAGGTATTAAAAACGACTTCACCAACGGATGAACCATCTGCGCCGATGGACACTCCGCGGAACACTGTCCCATCTTCTAGGACTAACAGTGCTGATTTACTCAAGACAACCTCCAGAATAAAAATGCAAAAAATTTAAATTAAACTTCACATTTGCCTTCCATTTCGCGATTTAAAATTGCTTTTGGGTCTTACAGACAAATTGGCGGTATTCTAATTAGCACAACGAAACCTGTCAATATTGAGTAAAAAATAAAATGAATATTTCTTGGTTTATTTAAAGATTTTGCGTAAAAAAGGTGAAAACGATGCTTTTTCTATTATCCCTTTCTAATGTGAATGAGATATGACTAAAAAACCACCACCACATACTCCCCAGAGAACGATAGCGAATTTACCCACATAAGCAAACGATATCACCACAAACTTAACAATAAAAAATAGGAACTAGAAACAAAAAAGCATTCATAAGCGACAAAAAACACAATTAAATGCACCAGAAATTGCTTTTTTAGACCAGTTATTTTTTCTAATAAAAAAACGAGTAATGGATAGATAAAAAAAAGCGCCACCCTTAGGTGACGCATAATTATGTATTTTACAAACTATTCAGTTCAAGAACTTCGGTCATCGTATAAAAGCCTGCTGGTTTGTCCGCTAACCAGATAGCTGCACGCACAGCACCATTAGCAAATGTCATACGATCGGTCGCCTTATGAGTAATCTCTACACGCTCACCGATATCAGCAAACATCGCAGTATGTTCACCAACAATGTCACCCGCTCGAATTGTCGCAAAACCAATTTCGTCACGAGTACGTTCACCCGTAATACCTTCACGAGCATAAACAGCAACATCACTGAGCTTATTGCCCATCGCTCCTGCAATAGCCTCACCCATACCGATAGCAGTACCAGATGGTGCATCGACTTTATGACGGTGATGCGCTTCAACAATTTCGATATCGCAGTAATCACCCATCACTTTCGCCGCTTTTTCAAGCAGTTTAAAAACAAGGTTTACTCCAACACTGTAGTTGGGAGCCATTACGATAGATATTTCTTTCGCTGCTTCGTCGATTAAAGTACGTTCTTCATCACTAAAACCAGTAGTACCAATGACCAGTTTTTTATTATATTTCTTACAAAGCTCAATGTTTGCCAGAGTACTTTTAGGTGCTGTGAAATCAATAATTACATCAAATTGTTCGATGGACTGCTCTAAATTATCGACGAGTGATACATCCAAACGGCTTTCACCACACAGTTCACCAATATCAACTCCAACTAAAGAAGACTCAGGGCGCTCTGAACCAGCACCAACACTTGAGTTAGGGTTGTGATTTGCCGCTTTTACAAGATTTCTTCCCATTCGACCAGCAGCGCCAGCAATTGCAATTCTTACCATTGCATTATTCTCCATTCTCTTAAACCGGCTTAATATTGTTTGCTCGGTGTTCCAACTGTATCTATCTAAACTACCAACTATCCGAATGTCTTGCTAGCACTTAGCAAAACTCTTTCATCACTTGCTCTAAAACTGGCACATTCGCTTCAGGAAAAGTGTAATCAGATAACGATTCGACTGCGACCCAAAGGCCTTCCTGCCCTTCTTTTCCATAAGGCTCATGATTAAAAGCAGTAATTGTTTGAAAATCAAATTTGAGTGACTTCTCAGGATAATCAAACTCTAACTGTTGGAAAGACTGTTGCGCTGTGACTTCAATGCCAATCTCTTCAAACAATTCTCGACTCATTGCTACTTCAACAGATTCACCCGCTTCCACTTTTCCACCAGGAAACTCCCAAAAGCCACCTTTATGTTTATCACTTGGACGCTTGGTAATAAATACATGTGTTTGGGCTGGGTTTAAAATAATACCAGCAACAATATGCGTGCGTTTCATATTCTTCCTTCGACTCATTGAAGCGTAAAACTCATCTGGGACGTCATTTTATCTAAAAAAAGAGTCGCCTTAGCGACTCTTTTTTATTTATCAATAGGATCAGTGAGTGATTCTACCGTGACAATGTTTGTATTTTTTACCACTACCGCATGGGCATGGATCATTACGGCCAACTTTTGGATAATCACGAGTGATCGGTTGTCCATCATTCACATTATCTTGCTCGCTCATTTCACCATTATGTTCTTTAGCCAAACGAGCAGCTTCTTCTGCCTGAGCAATACGCTGAGCTTCCATTCGTTCGACTTCTTCTTGTTGTTGAACTCGAACTTTAGACAGCACCATAATGACATCCGCTTTCAACGCATCAAGCAGACCTTCAAACAGTTCAAACGATTCACGTTTGTACTCTTGTTTTGGATCTTTTTGAGCATAACCACGTAGATGGATACCTTGACGCAAATGATCCATCGCAGCCAAGTGCTCTTTCCACAATGTATCCAGTGTTTGCAACATGACTGATTTTTCGAAGTTGCGCATCACTTCAGAGCCAACCGCTTCTTCTTTTTCACCGTAGACACGAACCGCTTCTTCTACAACACGTTCACGTAGCGTTTCTTCATGAAGACTATCGTCTTCGTCTAACCATTTCTGAATCGGAAGTTCTAGATCAAAGTCGTTTTTCAAGCGTTCTTCTAGACCAGAAATATCCCACATATCTTCCAAACTTTGTGGCGGAATAAATTGGTCAATAACAGCGTGCAGTACGTCTTCACGATGTTGATTAAGCATTTCACTAATATCATCAGTGCCAAGTAAAGCATCGCGTAGTTCGTAAACCACTTTACGTTGATCATTAGCGACATCATCGTATTCAAGTAATTGTTTACGAATGTCGAAGTTACGACCTTCTACTTTACGCTGAGCTTTTTCAATGGAGCGCGATAGCATTTTACTTTCAATCGCTTCACCTTCTTCCATACCGCTCTGAATTAGGCTGGCCATACGGTCAGAGGTAAAGATACGTAATAAAGTATCTTCCATCGATAAGTAGAAACGAGTTGAACCTGGGTCACCTTGACGGCCAGAACGACCACGCAACTGGTTATCGATACGACGAGATTCGTGACGTTCAGTACCAATGATATGTAAACCACCCGCTTCTAGTACTTTCTCGTGAATTTCTTTCCATTCCGCTTTGATCTTGTCGATCTGCTCTTGAGTCGGCTCATCCAGAGTTTCAACTTTAGATTGCCAGCTACCACCCAATACAATATCGGTACCACGACCTGCCATGTTAGTTGCAATAGTCACAACACCAGGCATACCAGCACTTGCTACAATTTCCGCTTCTTTTTCATGGAATTTAGCGTTCAGTACATTGTGTTTAATCTTAGCTTTCTTCAATGCGTTTGATAACAGCTCTGATTTTTCAATCGAAACCGTACCAACCAAAACAGGTTGACCTTTCTCAACACATTTCTGAATATCTTGAATGATTGCAGCAAATTTTTCCGCTTCAGTACGATAAACCATATCAGGCATATCAATACGACGGATTGGGCGGTTAGTCGGAATAACCACGGTTTCTAAACCGTAAATTTGTTGGAACTCAAATGCTTCAGTATCAGCAGTACCGGTCATACCTGACAGTTTTTCATACAAACGGAAATAGTTCTGGAACGTAATAGATGCCAGAGTCTGGTTCTCGTTTTGAATTTTTACGCCTTCTTTTGCTTCTACCGCTTGGTGTAAACCATCAGACCAACGACGACCTTCCATCGTACGGCCTGTATGTTCATCAACGATAACCACTTCGCCTTTTTCATTTACGATGTAGTCAACGTCACGTTCGAACAATACGTGAGCACGCAGCGCTGCATTCACGTGGTGTAGCAGACTGATATTGGTCGGAGAATATAGCGTATCGCCTTCTTCCATTAGACCGTTAGTGACAAGTAATTCTTCAACGTACTCTTGACCCGTTTCAGTCAAGTAAACTTGCTTAGATTTCTCATCAACGGTGTAGTGGCCATCACCACGGTATTCTTCTGAGTCTTCTTGATCTTGTAATTTCAGGTATGGAATCAGGGTATTGATGCGCGCATACAGCTCTGAACTGTCTTCAGCAGGACCCGAAATAATAAGAGGAGTTCGCGCTTCATCAATTAATATTGAGTCAACTTCATCGACAATGGCAAAGAAGCGCTCACCTTGAACACGGTCTTCAACACGAAATGCCATGTTGTCACGCAAATAGTCGAAACCAAATTCGTTATTTGTTCCGTAAAGAATATCCGCTTTATACGCTTGTTGTTTCTCATGAGGCGGCATGTTTGGCACGTTAACACCAACGGTCATACCTAGGAATTCGAATAAAGGACGGTTAGTTTCCGCATCACGTTTAGCCAAGTAATCATTGACTGTAACGATATGAACCCCTTTCTGAGGAAGAGCATTAAGATAGGCAGGCAATGTCGCGGTAAGGGTTTTACCTTCACCAGTGCGCATTTCAGCGATTTCACCGCTATTTAGCACCATTCCACCAATAAGCTGTACGTCAAAGTGACGCATACCATAAATACGTTTAGAGGCCTCACGAACAGTTGCAAATGCTTCAGGAAGAAGTTGGTCTAGAGTTTCACCTTGCTCTAGACGTTGGCGAAATTCTGCAGTTTTTGCTTTTAATTCTTCATCGGAGTAAGCTTCAAAAGCTGGCTCGTAGTTATTGATTTCTTTAACAATCTTTCTCAAGCTACGCAATGTACGATCATTACGACTGCCAATTACCTTTGTCAGTAACTTAGTTATCATTTCTTGTGGATCTCTCTGTAATTAGATCGTCATCGATCGACTTCTTAATGCCTTTAGTCTCTTTCTGTTATCAACTAAGGATACTGAGATAAGTCATATGTCTTGATATATGGTGATGACAATGTTCATTTTCAAGGCATTTAGATATAAGTAGCGCCTAGTTTAAGGAATTTTTGTCCCTACGACCAACAACAATCCTCTGTGTTTCGATCTTACTTGGGAATTTGTGTACTTAACCTAAGGTTTTTCACTTGATCTATCAATAGTTGAGCAGTTTGAATGCCGTATAAATGAGCAAAAAACGCACATATCGGCAAGTAATGTTTGGACAAGACTCATTATTGTTATTTGACGATATTTTCGACTAAAACTTTGCCATCAACAAATGACTAGCCTCACGGCTATTAGACATGCGATCATAGGCTATGTTTATATAATAAAGACGACCATCATAGGATTATCCCAATGAGAGATCATAGACCGACCGCAACAACTGAGTTAGTTGATGGGTCTCGCTTTAAAAAACTACAAGAACACGCAGGTGAGATCTTAATGATCAACCAAGCACTAAAAAAGATCTTGCCGAGAGGGACAGAAGATCATATTCGTGCGGCAAATATTCGCCATGGTCAACTGGTGATCGAAGCAGCCAGTGCTGGGTTAAAAATGAAGATCGAACGTGATCGATTAAATATCCTAAATCAATTGCGAAATCATGGATTTGCTAAATTAATTTCAATTGAAATACGCATAAACCCAGCGATTTACCGAATTAAGAACAATGACGTTGAAACGCAAAAAGAGGCAAAGTCACGCCCCCCAATTTCGGAAGATGCCGCTGGATATTTATTGGCAGTGGCTGAACATGCTCCAGACAAAATCCAGAAGCGACTCCAGCGACTTGCCGATATGGCAAAGAAGAGATAAAAATCTTAGGATCAAAAAAGCCAGACTTACGTCTGGCTTTTCAAATAATTCTTTCAGTTAAAACAGATAAAAGCGTTTAATCCAACCGTTTAAATCTATTTCAATTATGCTAGTACAGTATTAGGTTCAGCAAACATTACCGGAGAACCAACTTCTTCTTCGAATGTTGCCCATTCCCAAGCTTCTTGATTTGCTAACAATGCACGCAATAGTTGGTTATTCAAACCATGACCTGATTTAAAGGCACGGAATTCCCCAACAATTGGGTGACCGCACATATATAAATCGCCAATTGCATCCAATACTTTGTGCGTAACAAATTCACTGTCAAAGCGCAGACCATCTTCATTCAAGATTCGGTAATCATCAAGAACGATTGCACAGTCAAAGCTACCACCTAAACATAAATTCTGTGATTGAAGGTACTCAATATCACGCATAAAACCAAAGGTACGTGCACGAGAAATGTCTTTCACAAAACCTTGAGAAGAAAAATCAAACACCATGTGCTGCCCATCACTATCGATAGCAGGGTGATTAAATTCAATCTCGAAATCCATTTTGAAACCATTGTGGGGAAGAATTTCTACCCACTTATCACCATCTTCGATACGAACTGGTTTCTTAACACGGATGAAACGTTTTGGCGCATTGAGTTCTTCTACACCCGCTTGTTGTAGAAGGAACACAAATGGACTCGCGCTGCCATCCATGATTGGGATTTCTGGTGCATCAACTTCAACAATCAGGTTGTCAATTCCCATCCCAGACAATGCTGAACTTAAGTGTTCAACCGTGGAGATGCGCACACCTTCATCGTTCACTAGTGCTGTACACAGCATAGTATCGCGAACGTCTTCAGGATTAGCAGGAAAATCAACTGGTGGATTCAAGTCGGTACGACGGTAGATAATCCCAGTATTTGCAGCAGCAGGGCGAAGAGTTAATGTGACTTTACGACCAGAGTGTAATCCCACCCCAGTTGTTTTCACTATTTCTTTCAGAGTACGTTGTCTGATCATCTACTTGCCTCAAATTAGTGCCACAAAGCTCGACTCATAGGTGAGCCGAGCGTCATCCTACCAGAATTTTGAACAGTGTCAAATTGTGGCGATTATTTAATCAGCCTGACGACGTAGGAATGCTGGAATATCCAAGTACCCACTTTCTTTCTCTGGTTTTGGAGCTGTGCTCTGATTACCAGAAGAAGCGTTTGCAGTCGAAGCCGGAGTTTCCGTTTTCTCTTGCACAGGCTGTGCCACTTTTTCTTCCACTTTCGCAGCCACTTGTTGCTGTGGTTGTGCTGGAGCAGAAGCTTTTGCTTTGCCACCAGCGACTAGTGTGATGTCAGGGCGTTTTTCAGTGCCGATGCCGGTTGCCACAACAGTAACTCGGATTTCATCAGCCATATCTGGGTCAAGTGAAGTACCGATAACCACAGTTGCGTTATCTGATGCGAAAGCTTTAACGGTGTTACCCACTGTTTCAAACTCATCTAGACGCATATCCAAACCAGCAGTAATGTTAACCAGAACACCACGAGCGCCAGCCAAATCGATATCTTCTAGAAGTGGACTAGAAATTGCCATTTCCGCCGCTTCTTCCGCACGATCTTCACCATTTGCTACACCGCTACCCATCATCGCGTGACCCATTTCTGACATCACAGTACGAACGTCAGCAAAGTCGACGTTAATCATACCCGGACGAGTAATCAGCTCAGCAATACCCTGTACTGCATTTTTCAGTACATCGTTCGCGCTAGCAAAAGCTTCAAGTAGTGTAATGCCACGACCTAACACTTTTAGCAATTTTTCGTTAGGAATAGTAATCAAAGAGTCAACATGCTTAGAAAGCTCTTCAATTCCTTGCTCCGCGAAAGATAAGCGTTTCTTACCTTCAAAGCTAAATGGTTTAGTCACAACAGCGACAGTTAATACACCTAGGTCTTTAGCAACTTCAGCGATCACTGGAGCAGCACCAGTACCTGTACCACCGCCCATACCAGCTGCGATAAATACCATATCGGCACCAGTTAGAACTTCTTTAATGCGATCTTTATCTTCGAGAGCTGCATCACGTCCAACTTGAGGGTTTGCACCCGCACCCAAACCTTTTGTGATGTCGCCACCAATTTGAATGACAGTGCTAACGCTGGCCTTGCGAAGTGCTTGTGCATCTGTATTGATACTGATGAATTCCACGCCTTCGATGGACTCACGCACCATGTGTTCTACGGCATTACCGCCGCCACCACCAACCCCAACGACTTTAATTACAGCATCGTCAGACATTTCCATCATCGGTTCAAACATGTGTTATCTCCGTTTTTCCTGCAACTCAGGTTAAAACTCTTTTTGTATCCAATTACGCAAGCGACTGAAGAGGCTTGAAGACGGAATCTGGCGTTTAGGCTCCTGATAATCCGTCTCATCACTCATCTGCACATCTCTTGCATAATGAAGTAAACCCACTGCCGTAGAATGATACGGCTCTTTAACGTAATCAGTAAGGCCACTCACTTCGAGTGGTTTGCCTACTCTTACTTGATTGCGGAATACGCGTTCCGCACACTCAACTAATCCTTCGATTTGCGCAGCACCGCCAGTCAAAACAATCCCTGCAGCAAGGTGATGCTTTATACCATCCTTACGCAATTGTTCTTGCACCGAATCAATCGTCTGATTAACCATACCCATTAATTCAGTGTAGCGAGGCTCAATCACTTCCGACAAGGTTTGTCTTTGTAAACTTCTTGATGGGCGACCACCGACACTCGGAACGTTCACCGTATCATCTTTACTAACCAGTTCACTTAAAGCACAGCCATATTTGACTTTGATTTCTTCCGCGTCACTGACCGGAGTACCAAAGGCAAATGCGATATCACTAGTGACGGCATTACCTGCATACGAAAACACTTCTGTATGTCGCAATGCTCCACCGGTCCAAACTGCGATATCCATGGTGCCCGCGCCAATATCAACCACGCACACACCTAGCTCACGCTCATCTTCGGTGATAACAGCATTACTTGCTGCTAAACCTGAATATACTAATTGTTCAACTTTTAACCCGCAACGCTCAACAGCTTTAATGATGTTTCTTGCCATATCATTATGACAAGTGATCAGGTGCACACTCACTTCCATGCGTACTCCTGATAAGCCTAGCGGATTTTTAATTCCTTCTTGGTAATCAATCGTAAATTCTTGCGGAATGACATGCAAAATTCGCTGCTCTTCACCAATTTTAATTGATTTAGCGGTATGAATAGCACGATCCATGTCGTCTTGGGTCACCTCTTCGTCAGAAATGGCCCCCATACCTTTTTCAATACGACTTGCAATATGCTTGCCAGAAATCGAAAGAAAAACATTACTAATTTGGCATTCCGCCATTAATTCAGCTTGATCGATAGCTCTTTGTACCGATTTTACGACCGACTCCAAATCATTGACACCGCCCTTATCCATTCCACGTGAAGGACTCGTACCCGCACCAATGATATTAATCTGACCATCAGGAAGCACTTCTCCTACCAACGCAGATACGGTGGCAGTACCAATGTCCAAACCAACAATGAGGTTGTCTTCGGCAGTTTTAGTCATCAGCCTTCTCTTGTGTTAACTCTTGCTCAGGAATCCAGCCTACAGCGGCTCCTGTATCATAGCGTAGGTCTATATAACTGATACGCTCAACGCTATCGCCTAATTTTTTGTACAGTAAAAAGAATCGTTGAATACGTTCGTCTAACGATTCTTTACCCAATTCTAAACGAATGCCGTTATCTAAAATAATTTGCCATGCGCGGCGTTCATTAAGCAGCAATGAAGATATGTGTAAACCTAATTGCTTAAATTCTGGATTATATTTCTGCCATACTTTTAGAACCTCAGGAGCGGTCCCTTTAGGTCCATACAGCTTAACGTGCTCATCTTTGACTAAGGAAACGTCACCGTGAAACACTTTTCCTTTACCATTTAGTAAAGCGTTACCGTTCCAGAAAGCGGTAACATGATATTCGGTCAGAAAGACTTTGATCGTATCGGGCCACTGCTTGCGAATAGAAGCATGTTCCACCCAAGGGATGCTTTCGACGCTTTTCTGTAAGTCATCAATATTCTGCGACATAAAAGTGCCAATATGATCTAACTGTCCGAAAGCGTGCTGTACGTCTTGTGGAGTCACGTACTTTAAATCACCTTGCAATACGATTTTTGAGAGAGGAAGACGTTGATCATCCCACATCCAACTGACCGTTGAGTACAACAAAATGCCAATCAACAGTAATACCGCGAGTAAAAACAGTCCGCCAGGGGCGTGACGTCTCATAAGCGGAGAACTGGATAGTCGACGGCCTTTGGCTAAAGCTTGATATATCAAAGTCCGATTATCCTGTTAACGACTGGCAATTTAATTCCCTATTTTTAATTGTAATAGAGGTAAAATCATTAGCTGTAACTTTCGGATTATACTGAGGTCATTAAAAGTATCAAACACTGTTATAAAGAAATCTGCGATTGATACAAAGATGAGCAGCAAATAAACCGAAACCATATAACTTATCTTAGTTTTGTTGCATCTTTTCGATGTTTAATTGCAATGCAGCTAATTGTTTAGCTACTTTGCCTATATCCCCAGCCCCTTGAGTCAATACTAAGTCACCATCTTGTAATACATTTGCTAATACCGACGGTAAAGTATGGCTATCTGGAACAAAAATGGGGTCAACTTTACCTCGACTGCGAATCGTCCGACATAAAGAGCGCCCATCAGCACCTGATATTGGTTTTTCGCCTGCTGGGTATACATCCAACATAAGTAGCACGTCAACTTGTTCTAAAACGTTAGCAAAATCATCATATAAATCGCGAGTTCGTGTATAACGATGCGGCTGAAAGATCATCACTAGACGTTTATCAGGCCATCCATTACGTGCTGCCTTAATAGTCACACCAACTTCTGTTGGGTGATGTCCATAGTCATCAACTAGCATAGCTTTACCATGGCCAGTTTCAAACTCTCCAAGCTGATCGAAACGTCGCCCGGTGCCCTGTGTGCTTTCCATGGCGCGAAGAATGGCTTCATCACTAATATCATCTTCGGTTGCCACTGCAATGGCAGCAGACGCATTAAGTGCATTATGACGTCCAGGGATATTTAAGGTTATATCTAAGTTATCACGTCCTTGACGTACCACTGTAAATTTACCTTGTTGACCTTCTTGACGATAGTTTTCAATCCTAACATCAGCATCTTCCGAAAATCCATAGGTAATCACTTGGCGGCTGACTCGTGGAATTAACTCGCGCACAACAGGATCGTCAATGCACATCATAGCTTGACCATAAAAAGGTAAGTTATGAAGAAAATCCACAAAGGTTTGCTTCAAGGTTTCAAAATTACCACCATATGTATCCATATGATCAGCTTCGATGTTAGTTACAATTGTCACCATAGGCTGTAGGTACAAAAATGACGCATCGCTTTCATCAGCTTCAGCAATCAGGATTCGACTTGAACCTAAACGCGCATTTGTACCTGCACTTTTCACCAAACCACCGTTAACAAAGGTAGGATCTAAGCCAGCTTCATTATAAATTTGAGTGACAAGTGCTGTTGTGGTGGTTTTACCATGTGTTCCGGCTACAGCAATACCATGGCGATAACGCATTAATTCAGCCAACATTTCAGCACGACGTACTACTGGAATACGTTTTTCACGAGCCGCGGATACTTCCGGGTTGCTCTCATTAATCGCAGTAGAGACCACAACAACACTCGCCTGATCAATGTTTTCAGCCGCATGACCAATATGGATGTAAGCGCCTTTTTCAGTTAGACGCTGCGTCACCGCATTCTCAGCAATATCAGACCCCGTAATCTGGTAACCTTCATTAAGAAGAACCTCGGCGATACCGCTCATTCCTGCGCCACCAATACCAACAAAGTGAATGCATTTAACACGACGCATTTCAGGGATGATTGCTCTAATCTGAGCTAAGTCTGGAGTATGTTTAACTGTCATGAATTTTTTCTCAATTGTCACTTAGTGCGATGATGGCATCTGCCACAACTTTATCCGCATCAATTTTTGCCGCTTGACGAGCTTTAATCGCCATAGATTTAAGTGCGCTGCGATCGAGCTTTTGAATCGCGCTTGCCATTTTTTCAGCACTTAAATCAGGCTGTTCGATCATCAGTGCAGCACCGGATTCCACTAAGTGATCGGCATTTAATGCCTGCTGTCTGTCTTTGTGCATGAAGGGAACAAAAATAGCCCCCACCCCTGCAGCTGATACTTCAGATACGGTCAAAGCGCCTGAGCGACAAACTAACACGTCAGCCCAAGCATACTCGCTTGCCACATCATCGATAAATTCGGTCACACTGGCGTTCTTGACCCCTAGTGTTTGGTAGCCTTGTTCAACACTTGGTTGATTATTTTTACCAGCTTGGTGGCGAATTTCATAACCATCGCCTAGCAACGCCATGACCTCTGGCATCGTTTGATTCAAGATGCGAGCACCTTGGCTGCCCCCCATCACTAAAATGCGAATAGGACCATTTCTATCGGCAAAACGTTCCTCTGGAGAAGCAATAGACACAACATCACTGCGCACTGGGTTACCCACGACAGGGACGTTAGGAAATGCTCCTTTGAATGCCTGAAACACTTTGGTAGCAACCTTAGCCAACCATTTGTTAGTCAGGCCTGCAACTGCGTTCTGTTCATGCAACACAACTGGAATACCCATTAACCATGCAGCAATACCGCCGGGACCGCTCACATAGCCACCCATGCCAAGCACTGCGTCAGGCTGCCAGCGTTTCATATGGGCGCGAGCTTGACGTACTGCATTCACAATTTGAAATGGTGCTTTTAGTAAGCGCAGGAATCCTTGACCGCGTAATCCTTTCACGCGAATAAAATCAATGTCAATTCCGTGCTTTGGTACTAAGTCTGCTTCCATACGATCAGCAGTACCTAACCAACGGATTTCCCAACCTTGGTCTTGTAATTGTTTAGCAACCGCTAGCCCCGGGAAAACATGTCCTCCCGTCCCACCAGCCATTACCATTAAACGTTTATTTTTCTTCATCTATCGTTGTTTCTTCTACTTTTTGGAGACTTTGCAAACGACATTCGTAGTCGATACGCAATAGAATCGATACCGCCACAGACATGATAATCAAACTTGAACCACCATAACTGATCAAGGGCAAGGTTAAACCTTTGGTTGGCACTATACCGGCTGCTGCACCCACGTTAACCAGTGTCTGGAACGCAAACCAGATACCAATCCCAAATGCTAAATAGCCGCCAAAATCTTGTTTGTGTTCAAAGGCTTTTTTACCAATGAAAATCGCTTTAAGCACCAAACTAAAAATCAGCATAAGTACTAAAACTACGCCGACAAAACCGAGTTCTTCACCTAACACTGCGAACACAAAATCGGTGTGAGCTTCTGGTAAATACTCTAATTTTTGTACTGAATTTCCTAACCCTTGGCCAAACCACTCACCACGACCAAACGCCATAAGTGACTGAGTTAACTGATAGCCACTACCAAATGGATCTTCCCAAGGGTCCCAAAACGACGTCACACGGCGAATACGGTACGGCTCTGCTGCAATGAGAGCCACAACAGCTAAAATACCCGCCACCATTAACGAGATAAACTGAGTCAGTTTAGCTCCAGCAATGAATAACATACCAAATAGCGTTACGAGCATGACGACCACAGTACCTAAATCCGGCTGTCCTAATAGCAACACCGCAAGTGTGCCAAACACCATAATTGGCTTCATAAAGCCGCCAAAGAAGGTTTCACGAACTTCGTCCTGTTTTCGGACTAAATAGCCCGCCATGAACAGGAATAGTGATAGCTTCGCCACCTCAGCAGGCTGCAAGTTAAATAAGCCTAAAGGAATCCAACGTGAAGCGCCATTTACCGAGTGTCCCGCAACCAATACCACCACTAATAAAAAGAATGAAACTGCCAACATCGCTGAGCTGTATTTCATCCACTTAGCCATTGGTATCTGCAGCACGACGGATGATGTAATTATGGATAACAGCAAAAACAGTGCATGCCGAAACATAAAATGGAACGGCTGATGAGTCAGGCGTGAGCTGATCGGAAACGATGCGGATGTTACCATCACTAAGCCAATCAGCATTAGCCCTAATGCTATCCAGACCAATTGACGATCAAACAGCGCTTCTGGAGATGGCGTTTTTAGCCAATGCCAAAATTTGTTCCACGGTTTGGATAACACCAAGACACTTACCTTTTATTACGCATACTGCTCTGCAAGTGAAGCAAAAACCTCACCTCGATGCATGAAGCTATTAAACTGATCAAAACTCGCACAGGCTGGAGACAGCAACACCATATCTCCAGATTTTAGTTCTGGACGTATCGCTTTAATGATGACTTCCATGGATTCGAATGATTTAGCTGAAGGATGCAAAGACATAAATTGCTCACCATCTCGACCAAAACAGCATAGTTGCAGCGGAAGAGCGGCTAATGCAGGTTTTAGAGGTGAAAAATCCGCCCCTTTACCAACCCCACCCACTAACAAGTACAGCTTGCCTTTAAGTTGTAATCCAGACAGTGCTGCCAACGTGCTAGCTACATTTGTCGCTTTCGAATCGTTAACCCATTTTATACCCTGATTATCCGCAACCACTTGGCATCGATGTGTCAGTCCAGTGTAAGACTTCAGTGTCTCTAACGCGGGGGTATAATCGATGTGAGCTGCATCAAGTAATGCTAATACGGTAAGAACATTTGCCACATTATGGCGTCCAACTAAGCTTAGCTCAGAAATGGCCACTACAGGGTGGCCTTTTGCCATTAGCCACATATGTCCATCTTTGAGTTCTTCACCATAATTAGCTGGGTTATCGAGACCAAAGGAAAGAACATCAGCAATAGAAGATTCAGGAAATGTTTGCGGATCATCGGCATTCACCACCGCAATTTTGGCATGATCAAAGATACGTAATTTAGCAACACGATACGCTTGCAGACTGCTGTTGTATCTGTCCATATGATCTTCAGATAAATTCAGGAACGCGGCAGCGACAAGCTCTAAAGATGAGGTTGTTTCTAATTGAAAGCTTGATAACTCAAGCACATAGAGTTCAGCATCTTGCTCAAGTAAATCCAATGCTGCCACACCGATATTGCCACCTATCGCAGTCTTTATGCCACTGGCATTGGCCATCACGCCCGTTAAATCCGTCACAGTACTTTTACCATTTGATCCGGTAATAGCTATCACGGGTTTATTAACATGCCAAGCAAACAGTTCAATATCGCCAACAACAGGAATGCCAGCTTGTAATACTTGCTGAATTTCATGGGTAGCAAGCGCAATACCAGGATTCGTAACCACGAGATCGGCAGACAATAGCCATTCGAGATTCCAACTCCCATGGTGCAGAGGAATATGGTCATCAAGTCTATCGATACCAGGCGGTGTTTCACGCGTATCGATTACCTTCACCGTCACTTCCGGATGATATTTTGAGAGGTAATTAACGACTGAGAGCCCGGTCATACCGAGCCCTACGACCACAACATGCTGAATGCCTTGCCAACGGTCCATTTTATTTTCTTGCTCCTCGAACGGATTAACGTACTTTCAAAGTCGCTAAACCAATCAAAACTAAAACGATTGAAATAATCCAGAATCGCACAATAACGCGAGGCTCTGGCCAGCCTTTAAGTTCATAGTGATGGTGGATTGGCGCCATACGGAAAATACGCTGACCTCGAAGTTTGTATGAACCTACCTGTAAAATCACAGACAAGGTTTCCATCACAAACACACCGCCCATAATAACCAAGACGAATTCTTGGCGAACTAAAACAGCGATGATACCAAGAGCACCACCTAGCGCTAATGAGCCAACATCGCCCATAAACACCTGAGCTGGGTAAGTGTTAAACCATAAAAAGCCTAACCCAGCTCCGACAATCGCAGTACAAACCACTACGAGTTCAGAAGCATTAGGTACATAAGGAATATGAAGGTAATTAGCAAAGTTCACATTGCCGGTAGCCCAAGCAATAACAGCAAAGCCGGCAGAGACTAATACCGTCGGCATAATGGCTAAACCATCTAGCCCATCAGTCAAGTTCACCGCATTACTCGTCCCTACAATGACAAAGTAAGTGAGTACGATGTACATTAAACCAAGCTGTGGCATAACTTCTTTGAAAAATGGCACCACCAATTGAGTCGCTGACGTGTCATGACCATAGGCATAAAGTGCAAATGCCACCACAAGCGCGATTGATGATTGCCAAAAATATTTCCAGCGCGCGATCAAACCATCGGTATTTTTGCGCACGACCTTACGATAATCGTCGACAAAACCGACCGCCCCATAGCCGAGTAATACTGCCAGTACCGCCCATACATAAGGGTTAGATAAATCAGTCCACAACAGAACAGTAATGGTAATGGCAGCAAGAATCATGATACCGCCCATTGTTGGCGTACCACGTTTACTAAAATGGGACTCAGGCCCGTCGTTACGAACGACCTGACCAATCTGTAATAACTGTAACCGCTTAATTAAACGAGGCCCCATCCACAAAGAGAGAGACAAGGCAGTCAAAATACTTACTATCGCCCGAAAAGATAGGTATTCAAACAAACGGAAAAAAGAAAAATATGGCTGGAGTAACTCCGAAAGCCAAATAATCATCAGAATATCTCCTTAAGCGCAGCAACAACTTTTCCCATACTTGAGCTCAAGGCACCCTTGATCAATAAGGTATGAGTTTGATCGTTGTATTTTTCGAGTTGCTGCTTGATGTATAAAATCATATCTTCATGAGTGTCAAAATGTTTACCCTGGCAAACGTCACTGATCACTCTTGTATCCTGACCATAGGTCAAGACATGCTCAAACTTGAATGGTGCAGCATGTTCACCGACTTGACGATGAAGTGCAAGACTTTCCTCACCTAATTCCGCCATATTGCCTAAAATTAACCAGCGCATAGATGGGAAACCACCCAACAAATCTACGGCCGCTTTCATTGCAGGAACGCTGGCGTTATAGCTGTCATCAATCAACTTAATTTTGTCAGTTAACATTGATACCGCGACACGCCCTTTTACTGGCGTAATGTTGGCAAGACCAGTCACGACATTTTCAATGCTTGCGCCCATCTCAGTCGCTAAAATGGTAGCAGCTAATGCATTCGCGACATTATGTTTACCTATAATGCCAAGTGTGACAGGTACTTGCTGCTTTGGAGTAACCAGAGTAAAGCTAGCTCTTCCATCTTCATTAAGCCTGATATTTTGAGCGTAAAAGTCAGCATTGTGATCGGTAATGGAAAAAGTTTTTACTTTTTTATTGGCCAGCGTCGCTTTCCATCGATCACCACCATTGCTATCTAGGTTCACAACAGCACAGCTCCCGGCTTTTAACCCAGAGTAGATCTCACCTTTGGCTTGCTTCACCCCATCAATCGAGCCGAAACCTTCAAGATGAGCAGCGGCAACGTTGTTAACCAACGCAATATCAGGTTGAACAAGTGACACCGTATATTGAATCTCTCCAATATGGTTCGCGCCAAGTTCGATCACTGCGTAGTCATCTTCAGGGGTGGAGCGCAGTAAGGTTAAAGGCACGCCAATATCATTATTAAAATTCCCGGACGTAAATAGCACTTTCCCTTTTTCAGACAAAATACTTGCGACCATCTCTTTAACAGTTGTTTTCCCACAACTCCCAGTAATTGCAATCGTTGGGGTTGCACATTGTTGATGTACATAAGCCCCTAGCTGACCTAACGCTTGTTTAGTGTCAGTCACTAACACCTGTGGAAGTGACGATGCCACTTTTCTTGACACCAATAAAGCTGCAGCACCATTCTCTTGAGCCTGAGCAACAAAGTCATGCGCGTCAAAACGTTCACCCACTAATGCGATAAATAACGACTGACCTTCAATATAACGAGTATCCGTCGATACCGTTTTAATTTCGCAGTCTTGACCAATTAATTCACCATTTAATTCTGCAGCGATGGTACTTAATGTCATCGTTATCATGCGGTTAACTCCAACAAGGTTTGTGCCGATTCACGGTCAGAATAATGTATCGTTCTGTCCGCTAAAATTTGGTAATCCTCATGGCCCTTACCCGCCACAAGAATAATGTCGTCTTTGGTTGAATGAGAAAGTGCTAGTGCTATGGCTTTGAAACGATCATGTTCAACCAAAACATGCTCTGGATGAGCCAGACCTGCTTGCATATCTTGAATGATTTGCTCAGGAGATTCGCTGCGCGGGTTATCATCAGTAAGCACGACGCTATCGGCATACTGCTCCGCAATTTGAGCCATCATCGGGCGCTTACCTGAATCACGGTCACCACCGCAACCCACGATAGAAAAAAGTTTACCTTTGCAATGCACACGCAGTGCCTGTAACGCTTTTTCTAGTGCATCTGGAGTATGGGCATAATCGACCACCACTTTTGCCTTGGCAGGGTGTTGAAATAGCTCCATGCGTCCAATGACAGGTTGTAATTTCGGAGCCGTACTCAATAATTGCTGAGCAGAAA
This sequence comes from Vibrio eleionomae, assembly GCF_009874545.1. Classification (NCBI taxonomy): domain Bacteria; kingdom Pseudomonadati; phylum Pseudomonadota; class Gammaproteobacteria; order Vibrionales; family Vibrionaceae; genus Vibrio; species Vibrio eleionomae. The sequence goes on from NZ_WEKT01000001.1 coordinate 234,062, forward strand.
AACCCAATGAAAGCAAACACGTATAGGCGAGTAAGACATTAGAAGCATTAAACTCGCCAATCAAAGGCACCGTCAGTGTTCCTTGGCCCCAAGTACCTTCAACCTGCATACTAATACCACTATCAACATACTCAACTTGAGTTGCCCAAACGAATTTATCAGTTGCAGGTTTTTGATACAATGACACACCAATGGCATTCGGTATTTCATTAAGCCACTGGTGACCAATTGCATCATCGCTATTAATAATGGCCGCTTCACAGTGATGCTCGGTAAAGAGTGATTGCTTGGCTTTAGCGTAAGCTTCCATCGTGCCATGATAATCAAGATGGTCACGACTTAAATTGGTGAATACACTCGCAGCAAAAGGCAACACTCTAACGCGCCCTTGAACTAAACCATGTGACGAGACCTCTAGTGCTGTATATTCAGCGCCTTGCTGTGCGAGTTCAAATAGTTGCTCTTGAATGTCTAACGCACTACCTGTGGTATTCTTCGCCGTTTTCAGAGAGTCAAGAAATCCATTACCGGTGGTTCCCATCACAGCCGCTTTTTTACCCACGAGTGTTAACCATTGGGCAATAAGCTGCGTTATCGTTGTTTTGCCGTTAGTTCCTGTTACTGCAATGGGTTTGTTATGATGTTCACCGTATAAACGCGCCCCTAGTTCGGACAGATGCTCATTAAGATGCTCAACATATATCACCGGAGTTTGGTTGTGCTCTGTGACAAAACCGTGAGGGTGAATGTCGTCGTCTGCTTGAGCAATAACAGCATTGGCTCCTTGATTCACCGCAGTGTCGATAAACTGACGACCATCGACGGAGTGACCAATGACAGCGACAAAAGTGTCGCCGGGTTGGACTTGGCGACTGTCTAAATGTAATGCTGTCACCTGAACTTGAGTGGCAGTAGACGGTTCCATGACTAGCCATGGAGATAAAAGACTCGAAAGCGCTTTCCCCGTGTTTCTCATAATATCCACACTTATCTATTTTTGATCGTCTGTAACTTTGTTCTCATCTGGTGCGATATTTAAAATCTGCAGCGCACCTTTCATTATCTCGCCGAAGACGGGACCAGCAACCGCACCACCATAATAAGAATCCCCTTGCGGTTCATTAACCATCACCACTAAAGATAATCGTGGATTGCTCACTGGCGCGACCCCTGCGGTATAGGCAAAATATTCGTCACTATAGCCACCAGCAATCGCTTTACGCGAGGTCCCGGTTTTGGCCGCAATACGATATCCCGGCACAGCGGCTTTAACAGCAGTACCACCTGGTTGGGTAACCGTTTCCAACATATCCAAGACTTCACGAACATATTTAGGATCAGCAACTTGATGTTCTAAATTGGCTTGGCGATGCCCTTCAATTAAATGTAATGGCTGATATTTACCCATATTTCCCAATGTCGCATAAGCATGAGCTAATTGAATAGGAGTAATCGCCAATCCATAACCAAACGCAATGGTGGCTCTTTCAAAATCAGACCAACGTGTACGGGTTGGGAAAATCCCCGTACTTTCACCGGGTAGGTTTAGACCTGACGTTTCCCCCAATCCTACTGAGTTATACATGCCTAATAACGCTTCAATTGGCATACGCAGTGATAGTTTAGACACCCCGACGTTACTCGATTTTTTCAAGATCATTTGCAGCGATGCTTTACCGCCAACAATACGATCCGAATCTCGAACACGAGCGCCACCTATACGCATAGTACCGTTACCTACATCAATAATGGTGTGTTCATCCGCAACTCCGTTTTCGAGAGCAGCGAGTACAACAAAAGGTTTCACTGTCGAGCCTGGTTCAAAAGCATCGGTAATCACCCGGTTACGCATTTTATAACTTTGGTAATCAGCGCGGTTGTTCGGGTTATAAGATGGGGCATTTACCATCGCCAGCACTTCGCCGGTTTTGACGTCCACCATCACCGCTGATGCAGAGGTCGCTCGATAATCAGCCATGGCCTGTTTCACCGCTCGAAAAGCAATGGCTTGAATTCGCTGGTCGATAGTCAATGTTAGGGGTTTACCTGCTTCACTTTTCTCCAGTGAAATATTTTCAACAACATGTCCGTAACGGTCTTTACGAATAATCCGTTTACCGGCTTCTCCAGTGAGCCATTTATCGTAACTGCGCTCAACCCCTTCTAAACCATGCCCATCAATACCGGTAACTCCTACCGTATGAGCACTCACTTCCCCAGCGGGATAATAACGTCTCGACTCGGCTTTTAGACCAACCCCAGGGAGCTTTAACTGGCGAATATAATTGGCCATTGCCGCATTTACTTGACGCTGCAAATAGATAAATTGACGAGGTTCGTCCTTATCATTTTTACTATTTCGAATTTTGTTGATTAACCCTTCACGGTCAAGATTAAGCACATCAGCGAGCGCATACCAACGATCTTTATCCTTTAGAGCCCCTTTTTTCATTATGATGGCAGGGTTAGCCCATACAGCGTCAACCGGGACAGAAACTGCTAATGCTTCACCATTACGATCAGAAATAATGCCACGGGCTGAGTGAATCGTTTTAGCGCGAACAGTACGTAAATCACTTTGATGAATTAAATTATCGGGTTCGATAATCTGAATATAGGCGGCTCTCCCCACCAAAGTGGCAAAAGCGAGAAAGATAAAAAATAAGATAAGATAAAAACGCCATCGAATAAAAATGGCAGATTGCTGAGATGACGTTTTCTTTGCGGGTGCTGACTGAGCCTTCTTCGATTTAGACGGTTTCTTCATTTGATATTAATCACTACTTCTTTGTCTGCATCCGGACGTTTCATGTCCAGCTGATTTTGGGCGATGTCTTGCACACGACTATGTTCCGCTAGTGCAGTTTCTTCAATGATTAAGTTGCGCCACTCATTATCGAGTCGAAGTCGTTCACTCTGCACTCGGTCTAAACGAGAAACCGCTTGGCGAGTATCATGTGTTGTTAAAACTACTCCCATGGCACTGGCAAATATCAGAACCAATATAATGAGAGGCACTCGACCGACTGTCAGCAAATCGATCAAAATTAATTTTGCAAGATTAGGAGTAGTTTGAGACATAATTACCGTTTATTTTCGCAATCTACAGTTTTTCCGCAATCCTTAATACAGAACTACGAGAACGAGGATTCACTTCCACTTCAGATTCACTAGGTTTAATCGCTTTACCAACCGTTTTAAGGTTAGCACTTCCAAGCGCTTTAATTTGGTCTTCCGTCATTGGGATACCATGAGGCACTTGCGGCCCTTTACTCTCTTTACGCATAAAACGTTTCACCATACGGTCTTCCAGAGAGTGGAAGCTGATTACCGACAAACGTCCTTCTTTCGCTAGCACGTTCATTGCACCGTTAAGAGCTTTATCAATTTCTTCAAGTTCACTATTGATATAGATACGAAACGCTTGGAATGAGCGAGTGGCTGGATGTTTCTTCTCTTTGAAGCTTTTTGGGGCTGCATCAGAGATCAATTTGGCTAACTGACTAGTACGAGTCAATGGTTCATTTTCTTCATTTTCTCTATAAGCCACAATCGCCTTCGCAATACGACGAGCATGCTTATCTTCGCCAAACTCGCGAATTACCCACGTGATATCATCTAAATCAGCATTCACTAACCATTCTGATACAGGGATACCTGATGTTGGATCCATGCGCATATCCAGTGGGCCATCTTTCATAAAGCTAAACCCACGTTCTGCATCATCAAGTTGAGGTGACGACACACCTAAATCAAACAGTACGCCATCAACTTCTCCGACTAAATCGTAACGCTCTGCGTATTCAGCAATACCTGAAAACGGGCCATGTACGATAGTAAAGCGCGGATCATCAATTTTTTGCGCCTCGGCAATTGCTTGCGGATCACGGTCGATACTAAACAGACGACCATTTGGCCCAAGCTTAGATAAAATTGTCCGACTATGACCACCGCGACCAAAAGTACCATCAATATAGGTACCGTCTGGCTTAATGGCCAAACCATCGATGGATTCATGCAAAAGCACAGAAATATGTTGGAATGATTCAGTCATAATATTCTCATTTCGCCTAACGGCTTGTGTCTGTTTAGTGTACTGATTTCCGACACTGCTGCTAACCATTAACTTATCTAAGACGTGACATTACGCTAAGTTTAAAGCTTTTAGCATCGGCTGAGTCAATATAAAGCAAAAAACCCATCATAACTCGAGAGCTATGATGGGTTTAGAATAGGTGGAGTCGGCATCATAAGCCGGGTTCTGTTCCGCTTGCGCGGCGGTAGCCATTCGTCTAGGCCAGCAATCACTCACTGGCTCAAGCAACCTACCCGCTTCCTAACGCGAGCAACGCTATGTGGAAGCCTATTTGGTCTTGCTCCGGGTGGAGTTTACCTTGCTACGAACTGTTACCAGTCGCACGGTGCGCTCTTACCGCACCCTTTCACCCTTACCTGTGCCCGAAGGCCATCGGCGGTTTTCTCTCTGCTGCACTTGTCGTAGGCTTGCGCCCCCCAGGCGTTACCTGGCACCCTGCTCTATGGAGCCCGGACTTTCCTCCCCTTCATCAGTCTCCCTAACACGAGGTTAAGGGACGTCAATGAAGCAGCGACTACCCAGCCAACTCCGAGCGCGAATAATATAGTTAACCACTCGCACTGTCTAGGAAGAATCACCATTCAAGCTTAAATAGGCTTCAACCGGTCAAACTTCCAGCAACTCCACATCTATCTCGGTCTTAATCGAGATTCTCTAAACCCCATTTGTATAGAGCATTTTTTTTCAAATTGTATATTTCTGCCGTCATGGCTGCTGCTTTTTTCAAAGGTAACTCTTTAGTTAAAATACCTAAGGTTCGCAACGCTTCTTCAGGAAGCTCACTATGACTTTCTTCACGGTGACCATGAATCAGAATAACCATTTCACCGCGCTTACGGTTATTATCCTCTTCAACCCATTCAACCAATTCACCTAAAGGTAACCCTTGGATAGTCTCGAATGTTTTGGTGAGTTCACGGGCGAGCACCACTTCACGTTCTGGACCTAAAATTTCCAGCATGTCTTTTAATGATTCACTAATTCGGTGTGGCGACTCGTAAAAAATACACGTACGCTCTACCTTAGCGATTTCAAGTAATTTGTCTTTACGACCTTTACTTTTCGCAGGGAAAAACCCTTCAAAACTAAAACGATCTGAAGGTAAACCTGACGCACTTAGCGCAGTGATCACAGCACAGGCACCAGGAAGTGGCGTAACTTTAACACCCGCCTGACGACATTGACTAACCAAGTGATACCCTGGATCACTGATAAGCGGCGTACCCGCATCGGATACCAATGCGATGGATTGCCCTGCTAATAATTTCTCAACTAATGCTTGAGCTTTTTGCTGTTCATTGTGATCATGCAAAGCGAACGTCTTAGTTTGAATATTGAAGTGAGAGAGTAACTTGCCAGTATGGCGTGTATCTTCAGCGGCGATGATATCAACAGTTGAAAGTACATCTAGGGCTCTTTGGGTGATATCTCCCAGATTCCCGATTGGCGTCGGAACTATGTATAACGTCGGGACGTCCAAGGTTTTGCTATCTGTCATTTGTTTACCATCACTTCAACGATTAATATAGAGACAATTTTACACGGATTAACTTAAGAACTCATGGCTATGAAAAACCATCAGAGACGCAGTGTACCACGCTTACTCACTCCTGTTGCATTAGCAATTGCGTTGGCGGCGTGTTCGTCTAAACCTTCAGCACCTGATTATGTTGATATCACTAGTGAACCAAGTGAGACTGCGCAAATCTACATCATGCAAGCGGATACCACTCAAGGTAGTTTGCAAAATGATTTGTTAATCATGGCGATGAAAGCTTCGATCGCAGCAAACAACACCGAACAAGCAGAGTTAATCAGTAAACGACTATCCAAACAAAAACTGAGTAATAAACAAACTGCTGAGTGGCAACTCAATAAAGCACAGTTGCTGACTAACGTTGAGCAGTATGACAAAGCAATGCAACAGCTTGATTTCAAACCATACTGGAAGTTAGCCGATCAACAATGGAAAGAGTACCATCAGCTAAAAGCTGATATTTATACCTCATTAGATAAACCATTTGACTCTAGTCGAGAGCTGGTCGCCCTTTATCAATACACAATGCAAAATCAATGGGGCGCGATTTCCGATCAAATATGGAACAACCTTAGCCATTACAACAGTCACTCCATTACCGATCTCACCACAACTCCAGACGAAGACGTTTTAGATGGCTGGCTTCAATTAGCCATTTATATGAAAACGCTAGGCAGCGATCTACCTCAGTTGCAAAACACGCTGAAGAACTGGTTAAGAGAAAATCCCAACCACCCTGCGGCATTAAACACGCCGCAAGATGTGCAGGATATTTTGGCAATGAACATCTCGAAACCAAACAATACTGCGTTGCTGTTACCGCTAACGGGCAAATATGCTCGTCAGGCACAGTTAATTCGCGACGGGTTTATTATGTCAATGATGAACGATCAAACTCGTCTGCCTAGTGCAAAATTAACGGTGATTGATACCAATGCTGAATCGCTAGAAAAAATTGAGCAGACACTGGAACAAAAGCACATTGATTTTGTGGTTGGTCCGCTAGAAAAAGACAAAGTGGAAGCGCTGCAAAAAGTTCAAGAAGACAGTGATAATCCAATCAAAACCTTGTCACTCAATATTCCAGAAACCGTTGAAAGCGGTTATCAAACTTGTTATCTCACTCTTTCTCCAGAACAAGAGGTAGCACAAGCAGCCAAACACCTCTTTAGCGAAGGATATCAATACCCTCTTATTCTTGCTCCAGAAGGCAGCTATGGTGAACGTGTTGTAGAAGCATTCAACGAAGAGTGGCGTAAATACAGCAAGAATAAAGTCGCAGTGAGCCTTTTCAGCAACAAACGAACTTTACAGCGTAATATTAATTCCGTCTTCGGTTTGCAAGATAGCCAACAAAATATTGCTCAGATGGAAGAGTTAACAGGGATGAAGTTAAAAAGCCAACCGCGCAGTCGCCGTGATATCGACGCAGTCTACATCGTAGCAAACAGCGCAGAGCTAACCTTGATCAAACCGTTTATCGAAGTGGCGATCAACCCAGATACTCAACCACCACGCCTGTTTTCGAACTCGACCAGTAATGGTGGTGGTCGTCAATATGAAGATTTAACTGGAGTCACTTACAGTGATATTCCATTACTGGTTCACCCAAGTAACTCCATCAGTAATCAGATGGAACGTTTATGGCCAAATGATACCAATGGTGAACGTCGCCTACAGGCTCTTGGCATGGACGCGTACCGTTTGATGAACGAACTGCCACAGATGAAAGTAGTGCAAGGATACACAATCAATGGCGAAACCGGTGTGTTAAGCATTGATGATTCTTGTGTTGTGCAGCGTGAAATTAGCTGGACGAAACACTGATATATGGGGCTATTTAACCGGAGAAAAACCGGTAGCCATTATGAGCAATTGGCGGCAAACTATTTAAGTCGCCAAGGCTTAACCCTTATTGAAAAAAACTTCACTATTCGTGGTGGAGAAATAGATTTAATCATGCAAGATGGCCTGAGCCAAACATTAGTGTTTGTTGAGGTGAAATACCGACAAAACCAACGCCATGGCCATGCAGCAGAAACAGTAACACGTAGCAAACAGCGTCACCTTATCAGAACAGCTACGTTGTGGATGAAAAAACAACACCTTAATATAGATGCGACAGATTTCCGTTTTGATGTGGTTGCGATCCACGATAGTGGCCACCATATAGAATGGATAAAAAACGCAATAACCGAAGGATAATCGATGCTAGATAGCATTAAAGATAGTTTTACTGAAAGTATTCAAATTCAAATTGCAGCGGCAGAAGCACTTCCTGATGCCATTATGCATGCAGCACAAGCCATGGTAGCCACTCTGCTTAATGGTAATAAAATTCTCTGCTGTGGTAACGGTGGATCATCGGCCAATGCGCAACAGTTTACTTCTTGTCTACTTAACCGTTTTGAAACTGAGCGCCCTAGCCTACCCGCTTTAGCAATGGCTTCTGATACTACAACTCTCACTGCAGTAGCGAATGATTACGCTTATCAAGAAGTGTTTTCTAAGCAAGTACGAGCGTTGGGCCAACCTGGAGATATTCTATTAGCTATCTCTACCAGTGGTAACAGCCAAAACATCATAAAAGCGATGGAAGCGGCGGTAACTCGCGATATGACCATTATCGCACTAACTGGCAAAGATGGCGGTGAAATGGCAGGATTACTCGGTGAAAACGATGTGGAAATTCGTATTCCATCTCAACGTACTGCTCGTATTCACGAAGTGCAAATGCTGACTCTGCACTGTTTGTGTGACTTAATCGATCAGGTACTTTTCCCTGCTCACGAAGATTGATGTTATGAAAAAAATGCTCCGACTTCTTTTTGCTTGCTCTATTTTGCTGTCCCTTTCTGGATGTGCTGGTATTTTTATCGCAGGCGCTGCAACCACAGCTAACCTGGTCACAGATCCTCGCTCGACCCAGCAAATCTGGGATGATAATCATCTTGAATTGCAAATTGGTGGACTCGCGCATAAAGCCCCATATAAAAACCAGCTTCGCGTGACAGCCGTTTCTTATCAAGGCAAGGTAGTATTGATAGGCCAAGCGATACAACCAAACGTCATGGAAAAGTTCGTCAATGACGTACATCAGCTCAAAGGAGTGAGAGAGTTACATAACCGCATTCAGGTCAAACCGCTTCTTGGCATTGCAGCAGTGAGCGAGGATAGCTGGATCACGACCAAAGTAAAATCTGCTTTGCTAACAAATTCCGACTTAAATGGCGTAAAAGTCACAGTAGAAACTGACGATAACGTTGTGTATCTATTTGGTTATATTACGCATGAAAAAGCCGACATTGCTACAGAAGTCACTCGTAATATCTCTGGTGTTAAACAGGTAATTCGTGCATTCAACTATGCCGATTAACTCCTATCGTGAACCAATAAAAAAAGCAGCGTAAACGCTGCTTTTTATTTATCTAGCTGCCAAAACTGGAGTTATTTAACCACGCGTAAGCTTGGTCGACCTTTTGGACGTGGCGGCTCATCATCAGGATCTGATGAACCATCTTCATTAGAGTCTTCGGAGTCAGGCATAGTGTCAGAAACAAGAGAAATACTCTCTTCACTGTTTGCTTCGTCCTGCTCTAATTCATCCATCGCTTCTAATTGTTCCATATACGCGGGCTCAGGCTCAAACATAGTACCAGCACCATTCTCTCTGGCATAAATAGCTTGAACTGCATATAGCGGTACAATCACCACGTGAGGACGCCCACCAAAGCGAGCGTTAAACGTCACTTCATCGTTACCAAGTTGCAAGTTACCAACAGCACGAGGGGCAACATTAAGAATAATCTGCCCATCTTGCACGTATTCCAGGGGAACCTGAACTCCATTTAGCGTTGCATCAACAACCAAATGTGGTGTTAAATCATTTTCCAGTAGCCAATCGTAAAATGCACGAAGCATAAAAGGACGGCGTGGGGTCATTTGCTCGATATCCATTAGGCAACCATTAACGAGACAGACGCATCTCGCGTTCTGCTTCAGTTAAAGAAGCTAAGAATGAATCACGTTCAAAAACACGGTTCATGTAAACTTTCAGTTCTTTAGAACCAGGACCAACAAGTTCGATACCTAATACAGGTAAACGCCATAATAGAGGAGCTAGATAGCAGTCAATCAAGCTGAACTCTTCGCTCATGAAGTACTCGAATTCAGCAAACACAGGACCTAAGGTTAGTAAGTCAGTGCGTAAGCGGTTACGAGCATTTTCAGCCTCTTCTGCAGAACCATTAACAATTTTGTCTGCTAGTGAATACCAGTTACGTTCGATACGGTAAATCATCAAACGGCTGTTACCACGAGCAACAGGGTATACCGGCATCAATGGTGGATGCGGGAATCGTTCATCAAGGTATTCCATGATGATTTTTGAATCGTATAAAGCCAGTTCGCGATCTACTAGAGTAGGCACGGATTTATAAGGGTTTAGCTCAACGAGATCCGCTGGCAGGTTATTTTCGTCAACCAACTCAACTTCAACACTGACGCCTTTCTCAGCCAGCACGATGCGAACCTGATGGCTATACATATCAGAGGCACTTGAAAACAGTGTCATCACAGAACGTTTATTGGCAGCTACAGCCATGGAGCCCTCCAGCACACTTAAACAAACAAAAGTCGGCGAAAACACCTGCTTTCACCGAATATTCAAAAATTAGAATTTAGCACGGCATAATAGCACATTTAGTGTGCATCACGCCAATACTCTTTCTTAAGCAACCAAGCTAGCATGGTAAATAGTGACAAAAAGCCTAAAACCCACCAGCCTATATTGTACCGTTGCTCTGCTGAAGGGTCAGCGGTGTAATTAAGATAGTTAACGAGATCGCGGACAAACTGATCATACTGCTTCGGATTTAGAACGCCCGCCCCTGACACCTTTACCCCGAGAAGCAGATTCGTCGATGATTTTGAGTATATGGCTTGAGTGGGCCCCTGTAATCCTTGTAATACATTCGGCATAGAAACATTAGGCACGAGCCAATTATTAACACCTAATGGTTGAGTAGGATCGGTATAAAAGGCATGTAAATAGGTATATAACCAGTCGGGTGAATACTGCTTAGTGATATAGGTTAAATCAGGTGCCGGTCTCCCTAGCCACTGTTTCATATTCTCATTTGAAAAAGCAGCATTCATTGGCATCGTCCAATGGGTATTTGGGGTAATCATGATATCCCTTTGTAACTCACCGTGTGATAGCTGCAGCCCTTTCGCGACTTGCTTATAGTGTTGATATTGCAAACTATGGCAACTCAAACAGTAACGTGAATACGCTTTAGCTCCCCTGACTAAAGAAGCATGATCGCTAGGATCAATATTAGCGCTAGATAAAGTGAGTGTTTGTCCTTGAGCCAAGACCGACGCATTCATAAAAATCAACACAATAGCTACTATTAGTGTCGCTCTCATTTAACCTCCAATCCGGCTAGGAACTGGCTTGGTTCTCTCGTGCTTACTGTAGTAATAGAGCAAGACAAAAAACATGAAATAACCTAAGGCAAATAACCGGGCCAAAAGGATATTCATCGATGTGACAGGTTGCCCCCCCAGAATACCTAGTGCAATAAAACAGACGCTAAACTGAACAATATTCCACCAATGAAAACGGCTTCGATAGCGAATAGAACGAACGCGACAGCGGTCAATCCATGGCAGAAAGAACACAACCAACACAGCACTAGCCATCGCGATAATCCCTAAAAGCTTATCAGGCACCGCGCGAAGGATGGCGTAATATGGAGTAAAGTACCACAGGGGAGCAATATGAGACGGAGTTTGCAGCGGATCAGCAGGAAAATAATTCGCCGATTCAAGAAAATAGCCATGTAAGCTGGGATCAAAAAACAGTACCGTGCAAAAGAGTAGCAGGAACAGCCCCACACCGACTAAATCCTTCACTACTCCATAAGGGTAGAATGGGACAGAATCAACAATATCATGTTCCTTGGTATAGGCTGAATGATATAAAAAAGGCGAACGCTGCTCTGGGGTAACACTCCCTTTAGGTAATTTCGTATCAATACCATCAGGGTTATTCGACCCCACTTGATGCAAAGCGACAATATGCAAATAAATAAGAAACAATAAAGCTAATGGCAATCCGATCACATGCAAAGCGAAGAAACGATTTAGGGTAAATCCCGATACAACAAAATCCCCTCTAACCCACTCAGCGACTGTATCACCAACATAGGGGATAGCACCGAATAATGATGTAATAACTTGAGCGCCCCAATATGACATTTGCCCCCAAGGTAATAAATACCCCATAAAGGCTTCACCCATTAACACCACAAAGCTAACCATACCGATCAACCAAACAAGTTCACGAGGTCGTTGATATGAACCGTAAATCAAACCTCGGAACATATGTAAATACATCACGATAAACAGAGCAGAAGCCCCAACAACATGGAGATAGCGAATTAACCATCCATAATCGACATTGCGCATAATATAAGCCACTGAATCAAACGCATGCTCAGCGCTCGGCTGATAATTCATTGCAAGCCAAATACCAGTGACAACTTGAATGACCAACACTAACAACGATAGCGAGCCAAAAACCCACCAGCCATTAATATTTTTCGGGATGGGATAACCAGAGAGGTGGCGACGAAAAGCATCCATCACAGGCAAACGAGATTCTAACCAAGCCAATAAAGACTTCATGATTCACTCCCCTGCTCATCTTTACCAATCAATAATTTATTGTCATTGATATACATATGCTTAGGAATCAACAAATTGAGCGGAGCAGGACCGCCAGAAAATACTCTTCCTGCCATATCAAAGCTTGAACCATGACAAGGACAAAAGAATCCAGCTTTAACCCCTTCGATATGAGAAGTGAGTGAATGTGGTAAATAATTAGGGGAACACCCTAGATGAGTACAGACACCAACAGAAACAAAAATATCAGGACGAATGGATCGAAAAGGAGATTGGATATAGCGGGGTTGTTGAGGTTCCTGGGAATTAGGATCTAACAATTGATCCGTTTGATTCTTTAAAGCTTGTAATATTGTCTGAGTTCGGCGAACTATCCACACAGGTTTGCCTTGCCAACGCACAGTCACAAGCTGCCCCGGAGCTAATTTACTGACATCAACTTCTACTGGAGCAGCGGCTACCTCAGCCTGATAGCTGGGACGCCACGCGCGAATAAACGGAATGGTGGCTGTCGCTATTCCAACCCCACCTACGACAGCAGTTGTCACTGTTAAGAAGCGACGTCGGGTCATAGAGTGCTCTGGATTGCTCATTAATAACTCATTCCTAAATGGTGTAATTCTGCGGCAGAATTCACATGAATAACGTATTTTCAATCAGTTAATTTATACGCAAATTGAGAAAGAGGTAAAGGAGTTAAATCAATAAAGAGAGGATGAAAACAGTCAATAGATAAAATAACCGCCAAAAAAACAAAAAGCCCGGCATAAGCCGAGCTTTTGAACCACAATCCAGAAATTCTGAACGATGACCTTTTCGTAAGAAAAGATTAACGTTTTGAGAACTGTGGACGACGACGTGCTTTACGTAGACCAACTTTCTTACGTTCAACGCGACGTGCGTCACGAGTAACGTATCCAGCTGCGCGTAGAGCAGGACGTAGAGACTCATCGTATTCCATAAGTGCGCGAGTGATACCGTGACGGATAGCACCTGCTTGACCAGAAATACCACCACCAGAAACAGTGATGTAAAGGTCTAGTTTGTCAGTCATTTCAACTAGTTCTAGTGGTTGTTGAACAACCATACGAGCTGTTGGACGACCGAAGTATTCATCAAGGCTACGCTTGTTGATTACGATGTTGCCGCTGCCTGGTTTAATGAAAACACGTGCAGCTGAGCTTTTGCGACGGCCAGTGCCGTAGTATTGATTCTCTGCCATTTTCGAAATCCCCAATTAGATGTCTAGTACTTTTGGTTGTTGAGCAGCATGGTTGTGCTCAGCGCCCGCGTAAACTTTCAGTTTACGGTACATAGCACGGCCTAGAGGACCACGTGGAAGCATGCCTTTAACCGCTGTTTCAATTACCATTTCAGGCTTACGATCAATCAGTTTTTCAAAAGTGATTGATTTTAGGCCACCAGGAAATTCTGAGTGACGGTAGTACACTTTGTTTTTAGCTTTGTTACCAGTTACAGTAACTTTCTCAGCGTTGATAACGATGATGTAATCACCAGCGTCAGCGTGAGGAGTGTACTCAGGTTTGTGTTTGCCACGTAGGCGAGATGCAATTTCAGTTGCAAGACGGCCAAGAGTTTTACCTTCTGCGTCTACAACATACCAGTCGCGTTTTACAGTTTCTGGTTTAGCAACGAAAGTTTTCATGCTAATAATAACCCGTTAATTTAAATTTACACATCAAGGAGCAAAATGCTCCCACTGTCTAAGAGCCCAGTCATCACCCCTTCGAGTGGATGGCACTCTCGGTCCCCAAAAGGACCTGCAGTAACGGTGGGTCGCAGGATTATAGAGAAGAGCGAGGAAAAAATCACCTCTTTTTCATAAAAAAACTGGATTTTTTTGAGAAAAAATAGCCTTGCTGCCAGACAGCGCAATAAACACTGTATTTATGCAACCCTGCTATAAACCTTGACTAAATCAAGTGATCACGTGCGAGATATTCCTGACTCTGCATCTCTATCAACCGTGAACGACACCGTTGGAATTCAAACTCCAACAGGCCGTGAGTATACAGTGCTTCTAACTCAACTTCAGCAGAAATAATCAGTTTAACGTGCCTTTCGTAGAATTCATCGACAAGTGCGATAAAACGTCGTGCTGCATCATCGTTACTTTCCCCCATTTGCCTTACATCAGCCAAAATCACCGTATGATATAGGCGAGACATTTCAATATAGTCATTCTGACTCCGTGCGGTTTGACATAACTGCGCAAACGTCGCGAACAAGACCCCATCGTAAGTACTCGTCACATCGATCTGACGGTGATTAATTTCTATTTGCTGCTGATGGGGTTTATCTAAGCCAGTAAACTGTTGGTAATAATGTTGAAGGGAAGCGTTAGCTTGGTCATCTAGTGGTGAATGGTAAATCTCAGCTTGTGTCAAAGTTCGCAGTCGATAATCCACACCACCATCAACATTTAATATATGGCAATTTGCTTCAATCAAAGCGATAGCAGGTAAAAACCGCGCACGCTGCAATCCATTACGGTATAGATCTTTGGGTGGAATGTTGGAGGTAGCGACCAGAATGACATGACGCTCAAATAGAGCCTGAAACAAAGTACCTAAAATCATCGCATCAGTGATATCTGAAACAAAAAATTCATCAAAGCAAATAACTTTTGTTTCCGCTGCTAGCTTATCAGCCACTATGTCTAGGGGATCACTCACGTCATGCAATAAGCTTAATTCATTATGAACCCGTAACATGAACCGGTGAAAATGGCTGCGCATTTTGTGTTTGATTGGTAAAGCGTCATAGAAGGTATCCATAAGGTAGGTTTTGCCTCGTCCTACGCCCCCCCAAAAATACAAACCTTTTGGCGCCGGTTGAGAAGGTGCTTTTTTACCCAATAACTTTTGCCACATAGTCGGCTTAACATCGGGTTTTTGATCAAATTCGACTAATTGATGATAAAGCGTATCTAATGCATTAACAGCCAATGCTTGCGCGTCATCTCGCTTGAATTCTTCCTGGGTTAAATCCTGTTCATATCGTTGCTTTGGAGTCATTACTGTCTAATCTCTATAAAAGAGGGAAAAACTGACGCACAGCGCACATGCTTTTTGCTTTATCCCAACCATGAACTCATAGTAACATGGGACATGGACATGTGTAACCGAGTGGTGAAAAACATGTTAAATAACAACTATAAGGAGCTGTTATGCCTTGGATATATGCTATTGTAGGACTGCTGGTAGGTATCGTAGTCGGTATTATCATCGCGCGCCTAACTACACCTCAGTATAAATCTCAGAAATCCCTACACAAAGAGCTTCAGAGCACCAAATTCGAGCTAGATCAGCTACGCCATGGACTTGCTGACCACTTCGTACATTCAGCAGAAATGCTAGATACTCTGGGCAAAGAATACACTAAGCTTTACCAACACATGGCACAAAGTTCTTCTGATTTATTGCCTAACCTACCAGAGCAAGACAACCCTTTCGAAAAAGCGCTTGCCCAACACTCTCAAAATAAATCTGAATTAGATGGTGAATCAGAAGAAAGCTTGCCACCAAAGGATTACGCCTCTGGTGCAACTGGATTATTACGTGATGAAGAGAAAGAATTTCTTGATTCTTCAGAGGTAATTAATGGCAAAGCCAGTTAAATGTAAAAATTGTAACTGAACTTTACAAAGGTTTTTGAGTCATAAACCTCATCGAGCCTGTTGAATTTTTTCGTTTGGCACAAATATTCGACAATACAGGTGTGTATCTTTGAGGAGTCTATGATGAAAAAACCTTTGCTTGTTTTAACCGCTCTATCTTTAAGCTTAAGTTCCATCATTACCCCACTACCGGCATCCGCCGCTCTTCCACTAGCAGTACAAGGAGAGCAAGTACCTAGTTTAGCGCCCATGCTAGAAAAGGTGACGCCAGCAGTGGTTAGTATCGCAGTAGAAGGAACTCAAGTCTCTCGACAACACATTCCAGAGCAATTCCGTTTCTTTTTCGGTCCAGATTTTCCAACCGAACAACTTCAAAAACGTCCATTTAAAGGACTAGGTTCCGGCGTTATTATCAATGCTGATAAAGGCTACGTCGTCACTAACTATCACGTAATTAAAGGGGCTGATTCAATAAAAGTTCAGCTTCATGACGGACGTGAATATGATGCAAAACTGGTCGGCGGTGACAAAATGTCAGATATTGCCTTGCTCCAGTTAAAAGATGCAAAACACCTTACTCAGATTAAGATTGCTGACTCAGATAAACTTCGTGTTGGTGATTTTGCTGTTGCTATCGGTAACCCATTCGGCTTAGGCCAAACAGTAACCTCCGGTATTATTTCAGCTTTAGGCCGTAGTGGTTTGAACATTGAGAATTTTGAAAACTTCATTCAAACCGATGCTGCAATCAATAGCGGTAACTCAGGCGGCGCATTAGTTAACCTTAATGGTGACCTTATTGGTATCAATACCGCCATTTTAGGTCCTAACGGTGGTAACGTCGGCATTGGCTTCTCTATCCCATCAAACATGATGAAGAACTTAACCGATCAGATTTTGAAATACGGTGAAGTAAAACGCGGCATGTTAGGTGTTCAAGGCGGCGAAGTGAATTCAGAACTTGCTGATGCTCTGGGACTAGATTCCAGCAAAGGGGCATTTGTTAGCCAAGTTATCCCAGACACAGCCGCTGATAAAGCAGGTTTGAAAGCAGGTGATGTCATTGTGTCGGTTAACGATAAACACATTGATTCATTTGCAGAACTAAGAGCTAAAGTCGCAACCCTTGGTGCTGGTAAGAAAATTACCCTTGGTGTGATTCGAGATGGGGATAAGAAAACCTTCGACGTCACGCTGGGTGAACAAACGCAAACTAAAACTCAAGCGGCAGATCTACACGAAGGTCTCGCTGGTGCAGAGTTTAGTAACACCACCAGCAGCGATGCAATTCAAGGGGTGAAAGTGACTTCTGTTGCTAAAGACTCACCTGCAGAGCAGTATCAATTACAAGAAGGCGACATCATTATTGGTGTTAACCGTCAACGTATTAAGAATCTAGCTGATTTACGCAAAGTTCTTGAGAAAAAACCAGGCGTACTGGCCCTCAATATCCAACGAGGCGATCGCTCTATCTATCTTGTTATTCGTTAATTAACACACTGATACTAAAAGAAATAGTCGAGGGTATGGTGAATTCACCATACCCTTTTTATTTGTTAAATAAAAACGTGAACACATTTTCCACGTAATGGAATGAAAACCTAGTAGCGATAGAATAGCAATTCAGCATACAATATCAGATTCTAGTCGTTCTTTATCTATCTTGATTTTGTATTTTTGGGGACTTTATGCTGAAATTTTGGCTTCGCTCAGTGGGTATTGGTATCGTAGCTGCAATTGCAGTGATCTTAACCGTACCATCACTCAGAGCGCATATTATGCCGAAAGGTAAAGCCGACCCAGCAACGGCTTCCACGGTACAGCTTTCTTTTAATCAAGCCGTTCATCGTGCCGCTCCTGCCGTGGTCAATATTTATAGTCGCCAATACGATCGAAATAATCACCAAAAGCTTTCTACAGAAGGATTAGGCTCTGGCGTTATAGTCAGTAAAAAGGGCTATATCATCACCAACTACCACGTTATTGCAGAAGCCGACCAGATCATTGTCGCTTTGCAAGATGGTCGGATTGCAGCCGCACAACTGGTTGGTAAAGATAAACGTACGGATTTAGCAGTACTTCGTATTGAAGGAGATAATCTCCCAGTTATTCCTCTTAACCCTAACTATAAGCCGAGTGTTGGCGATGTAGTGTTAGCGATAGGCAACCCATATAACCTTGGTCAAACGACAACGTTTGGTATTATTTCAGCTACAGGCCGCTCTTCAATTAGTCAAGGACGTCGTCAAGCATTTATCCAAACGGATGCGGCGATTAACGCGGGTAATTCGGGAGGAGCATTAGTCAATTCTCGAGGTGAATTAGTGGGTATCAATACCGCCTCATATCAGCAGTCTAATGATATCGAAAGCTACGGAATTTCTTTTGCTATTCCATTTACACTTGCTAATACCATCATGCAAAAAATCATTGCCGATGGCCGTGTTATTCGGGGATATATTGGTGTCGATGGCGAAGACATGAATGCGTTAACAGCGCGTCGGCTTAACGGAGAACATATCGGTGGTATTCTCGTTGTTGGTGTTGATCCACATGGTCCAGCTCATGATGCAGGCTTCCAGTTGAACGATATTATTATCAAAATTGATGGTAAAAAAATTGCCGGAAGACAAAGTGTTATGGAAACGGTGACCAACTTACGCCCAGGTACGAAGGTGCAAGTGACATTACTACGTAAAGGTAAAGAAATCACCGTTCCTGTAACCATTGCAGAAGACACTCACGACTAATTATTCTTATTTAAGCATAGAAACGATTCTTTTAATGGCTTCCTGGTGAAGCCATTTTTTAGTTTTTACTTCTTCAGTTTTCACTTCTTCGCTATTTACAGATATAAAAAAACGGAGCCCAAAGGGCTCCGTTTTTATGAGAACGCGAGTTCTAGCATTACTTCTTAGCAAGCTTCTCTTTAATACGAGCAGCTTTACCAGATAGTTCACGTAGGTAGTACAGTTTGGCACGACGTACAGCACCACGACGTTTCACTTCAATGCTATCAACAACTGGTGAGTGAGTTTGGAAAGTACGCTCAACACCTTCACCGTTAGAGATTTTACGAACAGTGAAAGCTGAGTGTAGACCGCGGTTACGAATCGCGATTACAACACCTTCGAACGCCTGTAGACGTTCACGGTCACCTTCTTTTACCTTAACTTGTACAACAACAGTGTCACCTGGTGCGAAGTTAGGTAGGTCTTTTTTCATTTGCTCTTCTTCAAGAGCTTTGATGATGTTACTCATTATTTAAATTCCTAGAATAAACTGATACTAAATAAAATAGGTTACGGGTTCTGAGTCTCTTTAATGAACTCAGCCAGTAATAGTTCCTGTTCGTCAGTCAGAGCTAGGTTTTCCAGGAGTTCTGGTCTTCTAGTCCAGGTACGGCCTAACGACTGCTTTAGTCGCCAGCGACGAACGTCCTCGTGATTGCCAGATTTCAGTACCGCTGGTACTTCTTTTCCATCCAACACTTCAGGACGAGTGTAATGAGGGCAATCCAACAAACCATTAGCAAAAGAATCTTCTTCTGCTGACGCAAAATCTCCTAATACCCCCGGAATAAACCGAGAGACAGAATCAATTAACGTCATGGCTGGGAGTTCCCCACCTGTCATTACGAAATCGCCGATTGACCATTCTTCGTCAACCTCTGATTCGATAATGCGCTCATCTATTCCTTCGTAGCGACCACAAATCAAAATAACATTTTGATTAGTAGCCAACTCTTCAACCCCTTGCTGGTCGAGTTTGCGACCTTGAGGTGATAAATAGATGACTTTCGTCTTTCCCGGTGCGGCTTGCTTAGCGTTTGCAATGGCATCGCGCAAAGGCTGAACCATCATCAACATACCAGGGCCACCACCGTAGGGCTTATCATCGACCGTGCGACGTTTGTCATGTGTAAAATCACGGGGATTCCATGTTTCTACTGACAATAACCCTTTTTTTACCGCTTGACCTGTTACTCCGAAATCCGTGATGCTGCGAAACATTTCGGGAAATAGGCTAATTACGCCAACCCACATTGTTCTTTGCCTTCTCGTCTTCAGAGCTAGAATCCAGGATCCCAGTCAACTTCGATCCGTTGAGCTTCGCGATCAACTTTTTTGATCACTTGCTCTTCAAGGAACGGAATTAATCGTTCCTTTTGGCCAAAAGCATCTTTCAGATTTGCTTTTACAACCAAAACATCATTTGAGCCAGTTTCCAACATGTCAGTTACTTCACCAAGGTTGTAACCTTTTGTTGTAAACACTTGCATACCAAACAATTCTCGCCAGTAGAACTCATCTTCTGACAGTTCTGGAAGCACTGCAGGGTCAATAGCTATTTCGAAATTTGTCAGCAAATGCGAATCTTCACGAATATCGAGTCCGTCTAGTTTCACAACCATACCTTTGTTATGGCGCTTCCAACTTTCTACTTTGTATTCAACCCACGAACCCTTTTGTTTTACAAACCAAGGGCTGTAATCAAAAATGCTTTCTGGATTGTCTGTGTAGGAAAAAACTTTAAGCCAGCCTCGAATGCCATAAGTAGAACCAAATTTACCTACAACGATTCTGTCTTGTTGCTCACTCATCGTTTCTTTACCTTTCATCGACATAAACTAGTTACTTCTTATTAAGATAGAATTAAGCCGCTTTTTGAGCGTCTTTAACTAGCTTAGCTACGCGGTCAGATACTGTCGCGCCTAGATCAGTCCAGTGTTTAACGCGATCTAGGTCTAGACGTAGACCTTCTTCTTGGCCAGTTGCAGTAGGGTTAAAGAAACCTACTTTCTCGATGAAGCGGCCAGTAGCTGCGTTGCGGCTGTCTGCAACAACGATTTGATAGAATGGACGCTTTTTAGCGCCGTGACGTGCCAAACGAATGGTTACCATGTCGTCCTCTTTGCTTTCTCAATAATAAAATTAACCCCAACAACCGCTCTTAAAAAACAGTTTGGGGTCTCGTGCCAAAATAAAGCCCCGGAATTTTACTCTTATTCCGGGTCATTGCAAGGGGTTTAGCTACTTTTTCACCACTCAGAAGTAGTAAAAAATCTGTGACAGAGATAACGGTTTGTTAAACAAAGATCAAAAAATTCATTTCTAATCCTATTACTTAACGACCGAAGAAGCCTCCGCCCCCCATTCCGCCCATCATGCCTTGCATGTTGCGCATCATACCTTTCATGCCACCTTTCTGCATTTTCTTCATCATCTTTTGCATCTGGGTGAACTGTTTTAGCAGTCGGTTAACGTCTTGAACTTGTGTCCCCGAACCTGCTGCAATGCGTTTTTTACGTGAACCTTTGATTAAATCAGGGTTGTGACGCTCTTTCATCGTCATTGAACTAATGATGGCTTCCATTTGTTTAAAGATTTTGTCGTCAACTTTATCTTTAACACCCGCAGGAAGTTGAGACATACCAGGAAGCTTATCCATCATTCCCATCATACCGCCCATGTTCTGCATCTGACCTAATTGCTCACGGAAGTCTTCTAAATCAAAGCCTTTCTTCTGCTTAAATTTCTTAGCTAGCTTTTCCGCTTTTTCATGATCGACGTTACGTTGCAAGTCTTCGATAAGAGAAAGCACATCGCCCATACCAAGAATTCGCGATGCTACGCGATCTGGATGGAAAGGTTCTAAAGCATCTGTTTTTTCACCGACACCTAAGAATTTGATCGGTTTACCGGTAATATGTCGAACAGATAGCGCCGCACCACCGCGAGCATCACCATCAACTTTAGTAAGAATCACACCAGTTAACGGAAGCGTATCGCCAAATGATTTAGCCGTATTCGCCGCATCTTGACCCGTCATGGCATCGACAACAAACAGGGTTTCTACTGGATTAATCGCTTGGTGCAGCTCTTTAATCTCAGCCATCATCTGTTCGTCAACGGCTAGACGGCCTGCAGTATCGACGATCACAACATCGTAAAATTTCTTCTTCGCATGCTCGATGGCACCATTCGCAATATCAATGGGTTTCTGATCTGCCGAAGAAGGGAAGAAATCAACGCCCACATCACTTGCTAAAGTTTCAAGCTGTTGGATTGCTGCAGGACGGTAAACGTCGGCAGAAACAACCAAGACTTTCTTCTTATCGCGCTCAGTTAATAACTTAGATAACTTACCGACACTGGTCGTTTTACCAGCACCTTGTAAACCAGCCATTAAAATCACTGCTGGCGGTTGCGCGGCTAAATCAAGAGCTTCATTAGATTCACCCATCACAGCTTCAAGCTGTGCTTGAACTATTTTGATGAACTCTTGGCCCGGTGTCAGTGACTTAGAGACTTCAACACCCACCGCATTTTCTTTAACGCGTTTAACAAAATCACGAACAACAGGAAGTGCCACGTCCGCTTCTAACAACGCCATGCGCACTTCACGCAGTGTTTCTTTAATATTGTCTTCAGTAAGACGACCTTTACCGCTGATGTTCTTCAGCGTTTTGGATAATCGATCGGTTAAATTCTCAAACATCTCTATTCTCTTCGCTATCAGGCGATAATCTAACGTGAGTATACCTTAGCCTGCCTCATAGTCATACCCGTGAGAGACCAGCGTAAACATTTACTATGACATTGGGGCAATTTTTTCTAACTCAACGGTTAAAAATCATTGACGAAACCACATAGCTCATTACCATCACTCAAGGTATAATCAGCAAATTCATTCATCGATTTAGTGAGAAACATGGACAACTTAATTACAGTCGTTGCCGCCGTTTTATACTTTGTATCAATAGCAATGATTGTTCCAGGTGTGGTCAATCAAACCGGAATCAAAACCAAAACCGTCTTTGGTA
This sequence comes from Vibrio eleionomae, assembly GCF_009874545.1. Taxonomy (NCBI): domain Bacteria; kingdom Pseudomonadati; phylum Pseudomonadota; class Gammaproteobacteria; order Vibrionales; family Vibrionaceae; genus Vibrio; species Vibrio eleionomae. Next base: position 256,854 of record NZ_WEKT01000001.1, read on the forward strand.
GCGCAGCCCTTGCTGTCATATTCCACGCATGGTTACTTGGCGATCTTATTTTCCATAACAATGGACAAAACCTGAGTATTCTCAATGTTGCCTCTGTTGCGAGCTTTTTAATTTCGGTGCTAATGACTGCTTCCATGTTCAAAGCACGATTATGGTTTCTCCTTCCAATTGTGTACAGTTTTTCGGCAATCATCCTCGTTGTCGCTAACTTTGTACCCAATACATTCATGACTCACTTCGAACATAATTCAGCGTTGTTGATTCATATTTCTTTCGCATTGTTCTCTTATTCTACGATGTGTATCGGTGCTCTTTATGCCATTCAGCTTGCTTGGCTTGATCATAAATTAAAGAGCAAAAAAAGCTTAGCGATTAACCCTAACCTTCCTCCATTATTACGAGTTGAGCGGCATTTATTTAAAATCATTATTGTCGGTGAAGCCTTACTGACAGGAACCTTAATCACTGGTTTCTGGTTTATTACTGATATGTTTGCTGAAGGGAAAGCTCACAAAGGCATATTGTCATTCATCGCGTGGGTTGTTTACGCCATCCTTTTGTGGGGACATTATCAAAATGGTTGGCGTGGCAAGCGAGTGACCTGGCTATCAGTTCTTGGCGCTTTCATTTTGACCCTTGCTTACTTTGGTAGTCGATTTGTAAAAGAATTCATTCTTAGTTAAGGTCGATTTTAGACCTTTTCATCATTGACACCTAACCTAGGTTAGGTCATTAATTACTCAAATTATTTTAAGGAAATGGATCGTTTTGGACCACATATCTTTGGGTATATTGTTTACGCTACTTGCTTGTCTCATTGTTATATCTGCGTATTTTTCCGGCTCAGAAACAGGCATGATGTCTCTGAACCGCTACAAACTAAAACACTTATCTAACACTGGCCATAAAGGGGCTAAACGCGTAGAGAAGCTGTTAAACCGTCCAGATCGTCTCATTGGCTTAATCCTTATTGGAAACAACTTAGTCAACATTATGGCCTCTGCCATAGCGACTATTATTGGTCAACGTTTATATGGCGACATGGGCGTTGCAATTGCAACAGGTGTTCTGACTATGGTGGTATTGGTATTTGCCGAAGTGACACCTAAAACCATTGCAGCGCTCTATCCAGAAAAAATCTCTTATGCGAGTAGCTACATACTTTCCTTTTTGTTGAAGTTCTTATCCCCACTCGTAATATTTATGAACTTCATCACTAATGGTTTTATCATGATATTGGGGCTTAAGCCCCAAGCGAATAATGACGAGTCACTAAACTCAGAAGAACTCCGCACTGTTGTAAATGAAGCTGGCGGACTGATTCCTCGTCGTCACCAAGACATGCTGCTATCGATATTGGACCTAGAGCATGTCACTGTGAATGACATTATGGTTCCTCGTAATGAAATAACCGGTATCAACATTAACGACGATTGGAAATCTACCGTTCGCCAGTTGACCCACTCACCTCATGGCCGAGTGGTTCTATACCGCGATCAAATTGATGAAGTGGTAGGTATCTTACGTTTGCGTGATGCCTCCCGCTTAATGCTGGAAAAAAACGAGCTCAATAAAGAAACGTTATTACGCGCAGCAGATGAAGTCTACTTTATTCCAGAAGGTACACCGTTAAACGTTCAGTTACTAAAATTCCAACGTAATAAAGAACGCATTGGTCTTATTGTTGATGAGTATGGTGACATTGTTGGCCTTGTAACGTTAGAAGATATCTTAGAAGAGATCGTTGGGGAATTTACTACCTCTATGCAGCCAAGCCTAGCGGAAGAGATCACTCCGCAAAGTGACGGTAGTTTCTTAATCGAGGGCAGTGCCAACATTCGTGATATCAACAAGAGCTTACGTTGGAAATTACCCACCGACGGTCCTCGTACGTTGAACGGTTTGATTTTGGAACATTTAGAAGAAATACCAGAAAGTAAACTGAGTGTCGAAGTCGCCAAACACCCAATGGAAATTCTTGAGTTAGAAGAAAACCGCATTAAATTGGTTAAGGTATTCCCTTCTAAATTGAAGAAGAAAAAGCAGAAATAATTGAGAAACAAAAAGGGCTTGGTGATACCAAGCCCTTTTCTTTTAAGGTTTTACCTTAATCATTACTTAGTGAACTTTAAGCTCTTTTAACATCTCTTCAGGTAGCGCAAGGTCATCATTTTTATTCACTTGAACACCGGCATCGATCACGTTTTGTGCGATCTGTTTTGCTTCATCTAAAGAGTGCATAGCAGCCGTGCCACATTGGTACTTATTCAATTCAGGAATTTTGTTTTGATCTTCTACTGTCAGCACATCTTTCATTGCTGCTAGCCAAGCGTTAGCTACGCGAGCTTCATCAGGAGCACCAATTAAGCTCATGTAGAAACCAGTACGGCATCCCATTGGAGAAATATCAATAATTTCAACATCAGAACCATTTAGATGTGCGCGCATAAAGCCCGCAAACAAATGTTCTAGAGTGTGAATCCCTTTTTCTGACAAAATGTCTTTGTTAGGCACTGTAAAACGCAAATCGAAAACAGTGATAGTATCACCGCTTGGAGTTTTCATATTTTTCGCCACGCGCACTGCTGGTGCGTGCATACGAGTGTGATCGACGGTGAAACTGTCTAATAGTGGCATAATTAATTTCTCCATTGCTTGTTGATTTAGAAGAACCAACTTAAATTATCGTCTAGCTCTTTACGGCATTTCTTTAGTTGCCAACCATAGGTTTTGGCTTGACGTTCAACTTTACGTGCAACTCTCATCACAGAAGGCTTAGAACGGTACGAATGACTTTTTAGTCCACCGCGACCTTCATGATACGCCAAATATTGATGATAAGTATCCCACATTGATACCCCAAGGATACGATGAGTTTCACGGGTATACCAACCAACAAACATCATCGCATCTTCAAAATCATTGCGAGAGCCTCCATTATCCGTAGCATTTTGAAAGTCATCCCAGGCAGGATCTTGGGCCTGAGCATAACCGTAAGCGCTAGAAACTCTCCCCCACGGGATAAACCCTAAGAGGTAATCTTTTGGCGGTTTCGCATCATGATGAAAAGAACTTTCTTGTTTGATAATCGCCATTGCAATTTGAATGGGCGTTCCCCACTCTTTGTTCATATCTAATGCCGCTTCATACCAATCAGGTTTTTCACGGAAGATTGCACAGATATCGTTCTGGTTACTCGGTGGCGAAGTTGCACAACCGCTTAATACTAACATAACCATTAACGTCAACCGACGTATTACCTGCTGCATACTACTTTAAATATGAAAAATACTGTTCTAAGAAGTCATCGAAGCTTAATGTATCGCTTGCTTCTAACTCTTGTAACGCTGCTAAGGAACGAGTCACTTCTTGTTGCATCAGTTCTTCAGAATAAACGCGATAAGCATGTTCCGCATTTTCTTTACGATACGCTTTTCCTAGTTCACAGCCAAGCTTACCGAGACCACCAGCTTGCTTCACTTTTTCTAAGAACTTCGCCGACAATGTCAGTTCTGGATTATCTATCCAGCGTTCTAGTTCATGACATACCGATTGATAGTGGGTCTCACCATTGACCGAATCCATTAACTCAGCAACCAATTTTAGGTCTGAGAACACTCGTTTTGCCCACTCTTGCAGCGTCAGTTGTTCACCATGACAGCCAATTTGTAGCATCAAGCCTGGTTTGCGACCTTCAATCACAACTTTACGCCAGTTATCTCGCCAGCATCCTAATTCGCACTCATCCATTGGGTCTGAATCAGAAAGAGCCATCCAAGTAAGCAGCAAATCTAAGAAGCGAACTTGTTGTTCAGTAATACCAACAGGGCTAAATGGGTTAACATCTAATGAACGAACTTCAATATATTCTACGCCAGCACGAGACAAGGCTTGGGAAGGTTTTTCACCACGTTTAGCTACTCGCTTAGGACGAATTGGAGCATACAGCTCATTCTCGATCTGCAGAACATTGCCGTTTAATTGACGATATTCCCCATCCACTTTTATACCCAATTGAGCAAACTCTTCAGAAGGCGTGCGAATCGCTCGATTTAAGCCATCTAAATATTCATCAATACTATTGAAGCCAATTTTTAATGCGCTCTGTGCGTGATTAGTATAACCAAGATCACTTAAACGTAATGATGTCGCGTAAGGTAGATATAAAGTTTTACCAATACTTTCAAATGGTAAGTCTGTTTTACGACCTTGGATAAACGATGAGCAAATAGCCGGTGATGCCCCAAAGAAATAAGGAATAAGCCAGCCAAAACGATAATAGTTACGAATGATACCAAAATAAGCTTTGGACTTTGTTGCCTGCCGCTGTTCATCACTCTGCTCACCATAAAGGGCATCCCAGAACGACTCAGGAAAAGAGAAGTTAAAATGCACACCAGAAATAATTTGCATCAAACTGCCATACCGACGTTTTAGTCCAGCTCGATAAAGTGTCTTCATACGACCTGAATTAGACTGTCCGAATTGCGCGATAGTAATATCATCTTCTTTATTCACATAACATGGCATCGACATTGGCCACATCTGCTCGTTATGTAACTTGGTTTGAGTAAAATGATGAATATCCGACAGTTGATTCAGTAACGTATCCACATCGTTAGACACGGGCGTAATGAACTCAAGTAGGGACTCTGCAAAATCGGTGGTCACCCATTTATTGGTTAACGCCGCGCCCAACTCTTTTGGGTGAGGTGTCTGAGCAATAGCTCCATCGTCATTGTAACGTAATGTCTCACGTTCGACGCCACGGCCGAATGCTTTAAACACTTCTGGTCTTTTTGCGACTCGCTGAAGTCGCTCGGCAAATTTAGTCAAAATATGACTCACTTATTGTTGTCGTGATCCTATTGAAGCTGAGAACAGAGCCCAACTGGACGGTGATTTTCACCTATTTTTATATGTATCTAGTGGGCGATTTCAAATCGGTTCTAGGCATACTTCATCGTTCAAATTGTTTTACATAATGAAAATATGATGGCATACCCCCTACTCACCTATCCACTAGATAGAACTCTGGGGCATTATGCTACTTAATAAATGTGCTGGTTGGCTATCGTTTTTTTTGAACAAAATGTACGGAAAACTTGTTGAAGAAAGAACTAACATGCATCAGAAATCCAACTTAGGAGGAAAATAGCCCTAAATACAGTGCGGCTAGCAAGCAATATCGAAGTGCTTTTCCAATGCGATCATCACCGTCGATAAACCTAAATGAACTCTTAACCAACCAGCAGCAAGGCACAAGGGATCGCCGATAACCGGTAACCAACTGAGTAAAAGTGCCCAATAACCATACCGTTCTAACCAAGCAATAGAACGTACGATATAAGGTTTATTCATTTTAGGTTTAGGGAGCCACCGTCCAAGCAAATAATTGGTGAGACCTCCTAACGTATTACCTACTGTAGCGATCACAACGGCAATACCCGCTGGATATTGGTGTAGGGATAGGGTCGCAATGAACGCCGCTTCCGAGCCACCAGGCAATAAAGTGGCACTTAAAAATCCACTAAAAAACAGTACCCAAAGAGCTGAACCAGAAAAATACCACCATAATTCGGAAAATCCGGAGTTGAACCAATCTAGCATTTCATATCAAGGAGTACCTTCCCTCGGGTATGGCCAGTCTCAATTTGCTGATGCGCTTTATCTGCTTCAGTTAATGGGTATATATGATAAATTTCAGTTTTTAACAGCCCAACACTCACCATGTAAAGCATGGTATCTAACTGTTCCTTGTTGGGATCAACCAAAATACCTGATGCATTAAATCCTAGCAATTTGGCCTTTTCACAGATCAATTCTGCAGTAATAGTGGGAACGGTGATCACACGAGCATCATCACTCAGGCATTTCAATGCATCCAGTGCGGCATCACCACCCACTAAATCTATTAATACATCAACCTGCTCTAATCGTTGTGAAACAGGAGCAAAGTTATAGTTAATAGCATGTGCACCTAATGTCGCTAAGTAATCAAGATTATCTTCACTGCAACTGGTATAGACTTCTGCTTTGGCAGCAACCGCTATTTGCACTGCAATATGGCCGACACCACCAGCACCAGCCAATATAAGAACTCGATCCCCCTCTTGCACTTGAGCTTTATTTAAAGCCTGAGCAGCAGTCTGCCCGGCTAGAGGAAGTACCGCCGCCGCCTCTAAAGTGACAGAATCAGGTACTAAACTCAATTCTGTTTCTGGTACACAAAGATACTGGCTGTAACCACCTCCTTGCACAGGAAAGCCAATAAAACCGGCCACGTTAGCTCCGATATTAAACAACTCAGCATTGCTGCCTGCTTTCACGACTTGACCAGAAATGTCATAACCAGGAACCCACGGTAAGTTATCCTTATTCTGTTCAGCAGCCCAGCCAATCCCCGCTCTAGTTTTTACATCTATCGGATTAACACCGGCATAGGCAACTTTAACTAACACCTCACCATCTTTTGGCTCTGGAATCTCGGATGTTTGCATCTCTAACACTTCAGTGCCCCCAAAGTGTGAAATTGCGACCTGTTTATTTTCCATATCTGGTTCCCTGTCGTAGCAACATAAAAAGGGATGTCTGGGCATCCCTTTGAATATATACCAATTTATACTTATACCCAAATCTGCTCAGTTGCTAAGCAAAAAACCAGTCAGCCATCAGACTTAGACACCAGCACCATGCTGATAAATATCTACCCAACCAACGCTAACAATATGCCAGCGGCGACAGCAGACCCCAATACACCAGCAACATTCGGTCCCATGGCATGCATGAGTAGGAAATTTTGTGGGTTCTCTTTTAATCCTTCTTTATTCACAACTCGAGCGGCCATTGGCACCGCAGAAACGCCGGCCGCTCCAATAAGTGGATTAATGGGATCTTTAGAGACTTTATTAAGTAACTTCGCCATCATAACGCCCCCGGCGGTACCGATACTGAACGCAATCGCACCTAACAGCAGAATCCCCAAGGTTTCCACATTAAGAAACTTATCAGCTTGCAGCTTAGAGCCGACCCCAAGTCCAAGAAAGATAGTCACCGTGTTGATCAACTCGTTTTGAGCTGTTTTTGATAATCGATCCACAACACCAGACTCACGCATTAAATTCCCTAAGCAAAACATGCCCACTAAAGGTGTGGATGATGGCAAAAATAACAACGCCATTAACAACACCATCAGAGGAAAGCACATTTTTTCTAACTTACTCACATGACGCAATTGAGCCATTTGAATTGTGCGCTCTTGCTTAGTCGTAAGAAGCTTCATGATTGGAGGCTGAATGATAGGTACCAGAGCCATATAGCTATAAGCTGCAACAGCAATCGCTCCTAGTAAATCCGGAGACAAACGACTCGCTAAGAAAATAGCCGTGGGTCCATCTGCACCACCGATAATTGCAATCGATGAAGCATCAGCAAGTGAAAATTCCATTCCCGGTACTAGATTCAGTATCACCGCCCCAAACAAGGTGGCAAAAATACCTAATTGTGCAGCGGCACCTAACCACAAGGTTTTAGGGTTCGCAATTAACGCCCCGAAATCCGTTAATGCCCCTACCCCCATGAATATCAGTAAGGGGAAGATCCCTGTTGCTATCCCTGCATGATAGATATAGTAGAGTACACCTCCAGGCTCAGTGAAACCGCCGTTAGGTATATTCGCCAAAATAGCACCGAAACCAATGGGCAATAATAATAACGGTTCGAATCCTTTATGAATGGCAAGAAACAGTAATAAGCAGCCCACTAAGATCATCACTATTTGAGCTAACTGGAAGTTAGCGATTCCCGTTTCAGCCCATAAAGTCAATAATCCGTCCATATCGGCCTCCTAAGCCAGATTCAACAGAGGTGCCCCAACTGAAACAGCATCGCCTTCTTTTACTAAAATAGAGGAAACCTGACCACCTTGAGCTGCTCTAATTTCTGTTTCCATCTTCATGGCTTCAAGCACAAGTAGAACATCTCCTTCACTCACTTGCCCACCTACTTGAACATTGATTTTAAAAATATTCCCGGCAAGAGGGGCAGTAACAGGGACTTCCTGAGTAGAAACAGGAGCAGGTGAGACTTGAGGTTGTTGAGGCGTTGTCACCGCAGGGGTTACGGAAGTTAATTCACCTCTCGGCCCCACTTCAACATCAAACACCTGACCATCGACTCGCACGCTATAACTTTCAACTCCAACCTTAGGCGCAGTTTGATTAGGAGCGACAGTAGCGACTGCCTTTGCAGTAGGAACAGGCTCAAATGCACTTGGATTACCGCGATTTTTTAGAAATTTAAGACCGACTTGAGGGAAAAGAGCGTAAGTAAGGACATCATCGACCTCATCTTTTGCTAGGGAAATGCCATCTGCTTGGGCTTTTTGTTTTAGCTCTGCTGATAGATGTTCCATTTCCGGTTCAAGACGATCAGCCGGGCGGCAAGTGATCGCTTGTGCACCAGCCAACACTTTCTGTTTTAACTCTTCATTGACTGGCGCAGGAGACGCTCCATATTCACCTTTAAGAACGCCAGCGGTTTCTTTGGTGATACTTTTATAACGCTCCCCGGTTAATACATTCAAGACAGATTGAGTCCCTACGATCTGCGAGGTTGGAGTCACTAACGGAATATATCCTAAGTCTTTTCTGACTTTGGGGATTTCATCTAACACTTCATCTAAACGATCAGCAGCCCCTTGCTCCTTCAATTGCCGTTCCATATTAGTCAGCATACCACCAGGAACTTGGGCGATAAGAATTCGCGAATCAACACCTTTTAGCTGACCTTCAAATTGCGCATATTTTTTTCGCACATCTCTAAAATAAGCAGCGATCGGTTCTAGCTCTTGCAGTTTTAATCCTGTATCACGCTCAGTTCCTTCAAGCATTGCTACAACCGTCTCTGTTGGTGTATGCCCATAAGTCTGGCTCATGGACGAGATTGCCGTATCGAGTATATCAACACCAGACTCGATAGCTTTTATCGCAGTGGCAGTAGAAAGCCCAGTCGTTGCATGACAGTGCAACGCCAGAGGGACATTACAGGAAGCCTTAATACGAGTAATAATTTCTTCAGCAACATAAGGCTTAAGTAGACCCGACATATCTTTAATGCACAAAGAATGGCATCCGAGGTCTTCCAAGCGTTTGGCTAAATCCACCCAAGTATCAACGTTATGAACGGGACTGATCGTATATGACAACGTGCCTTGAGCATGCCCACCGACATCGATAGTCGCTTTCACTGCTTGTTGAAAATTACGAACATCATTCATCGCATCGAAAATGCGGAATACATCCATACCATTGCTATGGGCTCGTTCAACAAACTTAGCCACAACATCATCCGCATAATGGCGATAACCTAATAGATTCTGTCCGCGCAATAGCATTTGCATCCGTGTATTTGGCATCGCCTTTTTTAACAACCTTAATCGTTCCCAAGGATCTTCACCAAGAAAGCGGATACATGAATCAAATGTTGCCCCGCCCCAGGTTTCCAATGACCAATAGCCAACCTTGTCCAATGCTTCGGCAATCGGCAACATATCTTCAACTCTCATACGAGTTGCAAACAATGACTGATGGGCATCACGCAATACCACATCGGTAACCGCTAAAGGTTTAGACATTCTTATATCTCCTTGTCTGTTTTATTTTGCGAAGATGTTCGATACTGATGAATGGCGGTAGATATAGCCGCTATCACTTTAGGATCAAGAGATGAAGAGGAAACCTGATTCATCGTAGGTTCGGTAGAAAAGGAAGGTGGGGATTCTTTAGGTAACAGTTTCGACATGAGTTGTACGACATAAACCAACACTGTCAAAAATAGAAAAACAACGATCATCCCAGTGCACATAAGTGTCACTGCATCAGTGAGCAGGTTTCCGATATTCGTCATGTAAGATCCTTATCATGAAGGCGTTATCTAGATATAAGATAACGTTCTACAAACGTTGGAATAAAACGAAATACACGCCTGCTATTTATCCATAAACAGTGAAATATTTTCTTCACCACCATCACAAAACGGTTAACGTTTAACCAAGAGTGTTCAATTTTGTGAGGAATGAAGAGTGAAGAATCTACGGATAAGAAAATGAAGCATAAAAAAGCCTCACATTTCTGTGAGGCTTTTTATCAATGATGGTACGCCTGAGAGGATTCGAACCTCTGACCGCCTGGTTCGTAGCCAGGTACTCTATCCAGCTGAGCTACAGGCGCACTGTTTTCGATATCACTAAGTAACATCAGGGCATTACCCTTTAAATCANATCGAGAAATTATANCCCTAAANCATATCTTCTCAATCAATANTGGTGCGCCTGAGAGGATTCGAACCTCTGACCGCCTGGTTCGTAGCCAGGTACTCTATCCAGCTGAGCTACAGGCGCACTGTTTTCGATATCACTAAGTAACATCAGGGCATTA